>CAZZZG010000028.1:0-18985 GCA_964658525.1 uncultured Edaphobacter sp. | reverse complement strand
AGTCCTCTGGACCAGTGACCGCAGACGTTGGCGATGGCTTCGCTCCACAGTCGGAGCATAAGACGAAACTGTGCCACGCGAGGTGGGAGAGCTGCATCGCCCCAGCGATCCCATAGGTGTTCCGCGGCATGGGCGTAGGGCAGGAAGCTGCGTTCGCCTAGCGGAATTGCAATGCCACCGATGGCGAAGATTGCCAGGAAGGTCATCTGAAAGCTTGCCTCGAATAAGGCGCCTGGAGACAGCACCAGGACCGCCATTGCCGCCGCACCCAAGGCGTTCAGCACATTCCGATCTCGGGTTAGCAGACGCGCGAGGAGGAAGACGGTCGTCATGAAGAGAGCGCGTTGCACCGGGGCGCCAAAACCTGTCAGCAGTGCGTAGCCAAAGGTGAGGAGGATGGTGAGGAGTGTCGCGAACCAATCGCGCAACCTCAGTCTGCTGGCCAGCCAGAAGATAAGGCCGGCAAGCAGCCCGACGTGCATTCCTGAAACGACAAAGAGATGGAAGGAGCCGGTGCGCTCAAATCCTACGCGTTGAGTTTTGTTCAGGCCGGCACGGTCTCCGAATAACATAGCATTCAGCATCCCGCCGTCGTCCTCGCTGAGCCTGAGGATCTTGGGGAGTCCACGGTTTGCCTTCGAATGAATGTAGCCGAGAACACGGCTGGATGCCCAGCTTTGGGCCGCGAAGACGTGGCACTGCCACTGTGCTGCTCGATCAGAGGGCAGAGGGGCAGCGAACGCAGACTGTTTGAGGACCGAGATCTTCGAGGCTCGCACGCTGGCGTGTGTGCCTACCCCTTGCGCGAGAAGATAGTCGGAGTATTGCCATGCTCCCGGGTCGCGATAGTACTCGGCTACTTTCATGCGCATGGGAGCTTGCACGAGATCACCACACTTCAGTGTTGGAAGGGTTGAGGAGATAGAGGGAGCAGGGTTTTGTGCTGGGAGTTTGTCGGCGACGATATTGATGCGAACGCCGCCTCGGACGGGGGCCATCCATGCGACATCAGGCGTAACTTCTTCCACGGAATCAACCTGAATATCGACCGAGAGTGTACCGACCGCTGCGGCTTCTTCGGCCTCCTCTTTCTCGGCCCACCATCCGACTTCTTTATCGTGATCGGAGTCTTCGTGCTGAGGAGCCAGCTCGCGGATTCGCACGACGCGGCCTTGAACCTGCCTGCTTAGGCCATCAGCGTAGGACTTTAGAGTATGTTGCGTTGAAGGGGCCGGCTGCAGTTCCGCGCAGAAGAGTCCAAGCGCCATCCATAGTGCTGCCAGTGGGAGGATTGCGATTCGAAGAGACCATCGCAGGCCGACAAAGACTAGCGCACACAATAAGGATATGGCGATCAGAAGAAGGATGGTTGGCGCGTGATTGCGTGCCATGACCTCGCCGAATGCGAACCAGCAGACTGCGGTTAGAAGAGGAGCGCGGCGGAACTCGAGTGCAGGAACACGTGCGGCTGCCTTCGGCCAAAGATCGGGGTTCGGCTCGGTCGTTCTTCCGGTCTTCAAAGCTCTGCCTGCGGACCGCACTTACTAATTATTTCAACACAAGACCACGATGTTTATTTACGCAAAACTACTACTGTTTCCAGATGAAACGTCTGAGGAAACAGGTCTACGAGTTGAAGCTCTTCCAGCTTGTAGCCTGCGTCAACCAAGATTTTCAGGTCTCGGGCCAGAGTCGTCGGATCGCAGGAGACGTAAACAATCTCGGGAGCTGAAATCCTCGTAAGGAACGAGCAAACTTCGGTTCCGACACCGGCTCGTGGCGGGTCCATGACAATCAACTGAGGACGATCGCGTTGGATGACAGCGTGGCGCAGAAAGTCGACCGTTGTTGCTTCTACGGCATGTTTGCCTGGTCCCCTGAAGGAGTTGATCAAATCGGTGCCGGCGGTTTCAACCGCAACGACCTGCCGAAATTTCTTTGCGAGGGCGCGAGAAAATAGTCCAACGCCGGCGTAGAGGTCCCACGCGAGTTGGCCGTTGCGATCTGCTGCGACGATCTGAACAAGTTTGTCGATGAGGAAGCGGTTAACCTGGAAGAAGCCACCGCGGCTTATCCAGTAATCTTCGTCGGCGGCGCGATAGCTTATCCCGGTTGCGCCCCAACTCTCGAGAGGACGTGGCTTTTGCACTTGGCGCTGCGGACCTGTGAGTGTAACGAGAGCGGTGCCGGCGCCTGCGAGCTCTGGTATCGCTTGTCTTAGGTGTTCGCAGAATGCAACGAATCCCGGCTGATCCCTTCGGACGAAGACGGTCATCTGCAGTTTCTTTTCGTCGCCTGATGTAAATAACTCTATCTCGACTGCGTTGGTCAGCCATCGTGCGGCGGAAGGAGTTTGCCCGGCGACCTGTAAAAAGTTTTGTGCCGCGCGCCAAAGGATTGGAACCGCGATGGGGCACTCGTCAATGGCTAGAAACTCGTTGGTGCCGCGACGGTTGTAGCCGACTCTTAGGGAGGCGTCTAGTTTTTCGATGCGCAACCGTATACGGTTTCTGTAACCCCACGGATGGCCGGTGTGACTCTGGATATGCGGCAACGCCATCAAGCCGGCGCGCTCAAGGGTCTCGCGTAGAACGGATGATTTTATCTTTATCTGCGCGGGATATTCGGCGTGCTGATACTGGCATCCGCCGCACTCTCCGAAGTGTGAGCAACTTGGGTTGACACGGTCTCTGGACGGGGTCAGAACCTGCAGTAACGAAGCTTCAACCGGAGCTTTTTTCTGTTCAGGGAGTTGCGCTTCGACCAGTTCGCCCGGCAGGGTAAATGGCACCAGGATCGTTTTGCCTTCGGGCTCATGAGCCAGGCCTGCGCCACCGTAAACAACTTTTTCGATTTGTAACTTCATCCGTGGCTCATATAAAAGAGGCTGAGGCGAGGTAGTTTTCGGGCTTCGAGCAATCGCTTCTGGAGAAACTGCTGTTGCACTTGTTTGATCTGGACGGCCTGCATCTTGCCGCGGTAGGGTGCTAGTTCGCGGGTCGCCTGTTCCCGCAGTGCTACAAGTTCCTGCTCAGGTGTGACCGTCATGAGAGCGGCGAAGATCTTGTCTTCGAGCACGCTGAGGTTTCGGTCCAACTCTTCGAGCGAATGCCTCGGTTCAGCGCGCAGGCCGAAAGCGAGCGCTCGCAGGCGAACGGCGACTTCAGCGGCCGTTGCGTCGGCTGGCGAATTGAGCTTCGCCGATTCGATGGCAGTAGCGTTACTTTCCAGATAGAGTGCCACTCGTTCGGTTTCAAAGCCGCTCTCTGCTGTTTCGGTTGCGTGACTGGGCGAGGCACCGATGGAGGCTTCCATCGCCTGTTCAACTGCTTCCATAACGCTCTGTGCACACCATGCCAGGCCGTTCACTTTGCGGGTTCTGCTCGTCGTGCGCAGGGCTTTTGCATCATGCTTGTCGAAGGCGTTGTCGATTCCGCGCAAAACTGCTTCAAGAGGGATGTTGGCTTCGCGCCATGTCTCGATCAGTGCCCAGTCTAGCGTCGAGAGCATCAGCAGCGAGCCGCGACGTTTTTGAAACCGCTCTTCGATCTCTGTGAAGTAGTTGAAGTAGTTCTGCATGGACTCTTCTACAGCTTAAGCCAGCAGAGGCGAGCGTGCCGAAACGTGTTGCCGGCTCAGACTCCCCGTCTTCTGTGGCGGTCCAGATTGCGCTCGTAGATGAGGCGCAAGCCAGTGAGGGTCAGCATCTCGTCGACCGCTCGGATGTACTTCGATCCGCTGGCGATCAGCTTCGCGAGGCCGCCTGTGGCAACGGTCTTCGTGTCTGACCCCATTTCGGCGATCATGCGTTCCAGGATGCCGTCAACGAGCCCGATGTAGCCGTAGTAGAGACCGATCTGAATGTTATCGACGGTTCCGGTTCCAATGACTTTTGCGGGTTTTTTGATGTCGATGCGAGGGAGGCGGGCTGCGCGAGAGAAGAGCGCGTCGGCTGAGATGCCGAGGCCGGGGGCGATGGCGCCGCCAAGAAATTCTCCTTTTTTTGAGAGCGCATCGAAGGTAGTTGCGGTACCCATATCTACCACGATGCAGGGACCACCGAAGCGCTCGAAGGCCGCGACGCAGTTAACGATTCTGTCCGCCCCAAGTTCAGCGGGATTGTCGGTTAACACGGGGATTCCGGTCTTCACGCCGGGTTCGACGAAGACAGGCTTGACGTGGAAGTAGAGTTCGCAAACCTGCCGCAGGGTTGAGTCCAACGGAGGTACGACCGATGAGATGGCGATGCCGTCGACGACTCCGATCTCGAGTCCTTTCAGGCCGAAGAGATTGCGCAGCAAAATGCCGAACTCATCGCTGGTCTGTTTGGAGGACGGAGTTGTAATGCGCCAGTTGGCCACGAGCTCGGACCCTGTTGGCGCTTCGCCAGCGAGGCGGTAGAGCCCGAGGACGGTGTTTGTGTTTCCTACATCCATTGCCAATAGCATCGTTCGAGTCTCCCACGCGGTGTCTTCTAGAATGGCCGAACTCCGCCGGAGAGTACGGTGTGAAATTCTCCATCGTCCCCCGCAACGCGCAGAAAACCACGCGAGTCCAACCCAGTCGTCACGCCAGTATATCCGCCTGTCTCTTCCACTCGAACACGTTTGCCGCGCACCCAGCTGGAGGCTGACTCAAATCTTTCGAGCAGCTTTGGGCTGGTGGATGCCCCGCGCAGTTCGTCTTCGAGGAGCTTGATTTGTTGGTCGAGAGCTCGGAGGAGCTCGATCAGCACGCGCTCGCGTGAGTACGTGCTTCCGCTTTCGTGCCGCAACGAGGTCGCTACCGATTCAATATCCGGAGGGAAGCTCTGGTGATTTACGTTGATGCCGATACCGACGACGGCGTATCGCAGAAAGGTTGGTGTGTCTGAGTGTGAAGCGGTGGCAGACGTCTCGACGAGGATGCCACCACACTTTTTTTCAGCGAGGAGAAGATCGTTCGGCCAGCGAATGTCGGGTTGGAGGCCGGTGACGGCGGCGATTGCGGCTTGTGCCGCGAGACCAGTGGCGAGTGAGAGCCAGAGCGCGTCGATGAGTGCCATCTGTGGGCGCAGGAGCACGCTGAGATAGAGTCCGTCGCCGGGGATCGAATGCCAGCCGTGTCCGCCACGGCCGCGTCCTGCGGTCTGCTCGTCGGCGACCCAGACGCTGCCATGAGGGGCACCCAGCTGTGCGGCTTCGATTGCCAGCAGGTTGGTGGATCCCACGGTGTGGAGATGCTGTAAATGATCCGCGAATGCGGTGCCCGCGAGCGCGGCGGCAACGGAGGATACGTCGAATGAATCGTCCACTCGTGTCCTCAGTAGATATCCGCTGTGATGCGCATGCTTAGGTCGGCTGCGGCGGCGGAGTGTGTAAGCGCGCCGACGGAGACGAAGTCCACTCCGGCTGACGCGTAGGCGCGGACTGTTTTCAGATTCATGTTGCCGGAGGCTTCGACCGGAACGTTTGGCAGGGCTGCGCGGATCTGCCTGATCGCTTTTTTTACCTGAGATGGCGTCATGTTATCGAGAAGGATAGACTCTGCGCCGCCAGTGATAGCCTGGTCGAGTTCCACCTGACTGCGAACTTCGACCTGCACGACCTGGCCGGTCTTACGGCCTTCGAGCGCGCGTTCGAGCACAATTGAGAGGCCGCCGCCGAGTGAGATGTGGTTGTTCTTGATGAGGATGCCGTCCTGCAGGTCGAGGCGGTGATTGACGCCTCCTCCACAGCAGACTGCGTACTTGTCGAGTGCACGTAGGCCGGGTATGGTTTTGCGCGTGTCGAGGACTTTTGTCTTTGTGCCAGCGACGGCTTTGACGAACTCGTTGGTCAGGGTCGCGATGCCGCTCATGCGCTGCATGAGGTTGAGGATCACGCGCTCGCAGGACAGGATGGCGCGGGCGTTGTGACGAATGACGGCGAGGGTTTGACCCTTCTTCACCTTTACGCCGTCAAAGATCTCGGGGTGGCTGATGACCTCGAATCGGCCTATGGAGGTGGGGGACATCTTTGCGAAGATATCGAGAAAGACGGGTATGCAGCCGAGTCCTGAGACGACGCAGGCCTGCTTCGCGATGATGGTTCCGGAGGCTCTCAGATCTGGCGCGATCGTTAGAGCGGTAGTGACGTCGTTGGCGACTTTATCTTCTGCCAGGGCAGCTTCAAGGATGGTGCGGATCCGTTTGCTCTTCCAGTCCATTCTGTAATCCTAAACCTCTTATTTTTCTGCAAAAAAGTCCCTGTGGCTGGTGGGGAGCAGTTTTTGTTGTTTTTCTGGCATTTTCGAGGGGGTTCTAAAGAAACTGCGTGTTTTGGCGTGGTGTTTTGCTGGTGAGATTGTGGTGGATGGATGGTGAAACGTGGTGATTTGGACGCGTGTTTTTGGCAGGCGGAAAACCCGCCAACTTTTTGGAGATTTTCTTGTGGAATAGCGCTAGCCCTGCGCGGGCGGCGCCCACTTCGTGGGGTGTATACCGGCTTCGCCCCGGCCTCCCGATGGTCGGTTGATAATTCATCGCGACCATCGGGAGCGCCGACCTAAGGGGTATACACGTCACGAAGTGACCGCAACGCGCGTAGCGGGCTGTCTTTTACCTACGCCGTTGCGTAGAGGCGGCAGTGTTCGAGGTAGGCGGTTTCGTGGCTGGCGATGAGTTCGACGATGCTGGTCCACATCCAGCTCGGGGCGTTGAGGGTCTTTGAGCGGTTTCTGGTCAGCTCTGTTGCCCATTGCTTGCGGGTCGCAGCGTCCATCTGGCGGGCGTGGGCTTTGCCAACGATGCAGGCGAGGTAGCTTGCGGCGTTGATGGCCTCTTCGCGGGTGAGGCGGTCGATCTAGAGTTTGAGGTCCTGGGGCATGAGTTCACGGAGAACGACGGGACGGCCGAGGAACTTTGCGGCCAGCATGCGTTCGCCGAGGTAGGGCGAAAGGTTGGAGGCGCCGGTGACGACTCGCTGGGCGAAGTCTTTGGGCATGTCGGCGTTTTTGGCTGCCGGTGCGGCGGCTCGAACGGCCTCCTTGATGTCAACGAGGCAGTATTCTTTGTCTTTCCTGGGGCCTACGCCTAGAAGGACGGCGTAGCGCAGGCGGCCGAGGGAGCTGCAGCCCTTCATCCAGTAGGCGGCGTCGAGTACGCGAACCTTCGCTTGGTTGTCGCGATGTTTGAGCGAGGTGATGAGCTTGCGTGTGTCTTCGGTTTCGAAGAGCTTTGTGGTCTCTGCCTTCTCCTCGTCAGAGAGTGCCCAGAAGCGATCGCCTAGCGGAATGGTTGGCTTGACGTCTTCGATACGCTCCTGCGCCAGGTGGCGCCACTCGCGGTTGACCGCTTGCTGGAGCACCGTCTCGACAGGACGCAGGTTCTTGGGGTCTTTCGTTGCCTTCTTAGCGCGTTGGGGGATCATGGCGCTGCAATATCCCTGCACCATCTGCTCCATCATGAGGGCGGTGGTGACGCCGGGGAGGTCGGAGCCGCGGGCGGCGGTGGCGAGGGAGAGGCCGAGACGGATGAGATCATGCGCGGGATTCCCGATGACGGTCTGGTCGAGGTCACGGATCTCTATTTCAACTTTGCCTTCGGAGTTGGCGACAGGGCCGAGGTTGCCTACGTGGCAGTCGCCACAGATCCAAACGGGAGGGCCCTGGGGAAGCCTGCGGGCGGAGTCTTCTTTGAGCCACTGGTAGAACTGGAGGGTGTTTCCGCGGACGTAGGCGTGGGCGGAGCGTGCCATCTTTGAGCGACGACGTTCTTCGAGTACAGCTTGGCGATCGGCAGGTTTGATCTCAACTACTTTTTTCCGCATCTACCAGTATTAGCAGAAAATTAACACTGTTGTGTGTTTGCTGCCCGGCATATGCGCTGACTGAAAGTTCGATGGTTTGCTCAGTTCGATAGGACAAAACTTAATTGCCGAAAACGTGACCGTCTGTTTCTTAGATTGGCCGTGAGTATGATGTGTTCGGGTCGACGCTCGTATTTAGACGAAAAAGCCAATAGGGCAAAAGAGGAGAGCTGGGATGGCGAGCACCAGTAAAACGAAAGTTCGTGTCGGTTTGGTCGGTGTCGGTAATTGGGCGAGATACGGCCACATCCCCGCTCTTCGGCTGCTGCCGGAGTATGAGATCGTGGCCGTTTCCAGTCGCCAACAAGCGACAGCGGACGAAATAGCAAAGACCTTTGACATCAGGTATGCGTTCGAGAATGCGGCGCAGCTTTTGACGCACCCGGAGGTGGATATGGTGATCACACTTCCGCCGGCACCACAGCACGAAGCAATCGTTCGGCAGGCAATAGAAGCAGGAAAGGATGTGTATTGCGAATGGCCGCTGACGACGAGCACACGTGATTCCGAGGCGTTGTTGGCGATGGCAGAGGCTGCGCACGTTCGCCATGTAGTGGGACTTCAACGGCGGCTTGGTAGCAGTGCTCTCTTTCTCCGCGATCTGCTGGCAGATGGATATGTGGGGAAGATACGGTCGGTCAGGTTGCATGTGAGTATGGAGTACTTCGGACCGACGCGGCCGCCTGCGCTTGAGTGGTCGCTTGGAGCGGCAAATTTTTCTCACGTTCTTTCGATTTATGGCGGCCACTTTCTGGACATGTTGTTTCATGTGATGGCTGGACCCAAAACCGTTTCCGCGATCGTTGCAACACAGTTCCCCGAACTGACGCTGGCTGCGACTGGGGAGTCGTTCCCGAATGAGACGCCTGATGGTGTCGTTGCCATCGGCCGTCTCGAAGACGATGCTCTTTTTTCGATCCAGATCGAAGGCGGTAAACGAAACAATTCAGGTTTGCAGATTGACATCACTGGGACGGAAGGCGATCTCAGGATTACAAACTCAAAGTCGTTCGGCTCGACGGAAGACAACGTGATCGAAGGGGCGCAGGGAGATGAGGGGAGGCTTAAGCAGCTTCCAATTCCCAAAAAATATATGCGAATTCCTCCAACGACCCTGGATGTGAGCGTTCAAGATTTGGCGCATCTCTATGCGGCCCATTCCGATGATCGCTTGAATGGAACGCGCAATGCCCCAGACTTTTCTGATGCCGTACGAATGCACAAATTGATAGATCAGATCAACCTTTCATCTGAGACGGGCAACACGCAGATGGTGAAGTGGAACTATTATGGCTGGCCCTGTATTTCAATCGTTCGAGCTAACCGAACAAATCCATAGAGGAGAATTTAATACATGTTGAAGGTTCATATTCTTAGTAGACGAAGATCAGACATGACCCACGAGCAATACGTAGCGCACTGGAAAAACGTACACGCGCCACTCTTTGCAAGTCAGCCCGACGTAAAGCGCTATGTGCGGCGTTACGTGCAATGCTGGATCACTGGTGACAAGCCCGGTGGCCCGAACCTCGGCGACACAGACGGAATTGTCGAACTCTGGTTCGACGACATAGATGCCTTCAATGCGTTTGGTAATTCGCCATCCTATTTGAATGTCATCAGGCCGGATGAAGAGCGATTTACCGATCCGAAGAAATGCGAGTACTTCTTTTCGGAGGAACATACCATCATTGAGTGAACGTGAAATCCGAACTCAACTTTCGACGAGATTAGAGGGCCTATGAAGACCTGAATCGTGGTGGGGAGTAGTTGCTTCCCAAATCAGAGACGACGCACGATAAGGATTGTTTGATCGTCTAACTGAGGCCCAAACCCGCGCGCCGCCGCGAGAATCGTTGCCGCCAGCTCCGGTAACGGGTTCCCGGCGTTCGCCGCTATGACTTGCTTCAGTCTTTCCACGCCAAATTCTTCTGGAGGTTTGTTGCATACTTCCAGAATGCCGTCCGTCGCAACGACGAGCAGGTCGCCCGATGCAACTTCGAGCTTCTGTCCGTCAAAGCTGGAAACCGGCAGCAGCCCGAGAGGGAACTGCTTGTCCTCGGTGTGCGATAAGATCCGCTCGCTCGCATGCCACTGCAGGATCGGCGGGCTCGCCGCCAACGCATAGAACACGCTGCCGTCGGCTTCCAGTCGAAAGCCGGTGAAGGTCGCATACATGTGCGGCTCTTTCACCTCCGGGAGCACCCTGTTCAGTCGATCCAGCAATGCCGGCAGAGTCTGATGCGGCTCGCTTTTCTCCGCATCCAGCAGGGCCGTGCGAGTCGCTGTCTTCAGCATTCCCATCAGAATGCCGGCGGGTAGGCCATGTCCGGCGATGTCCGCAACATAGGCAATAGCATCGCCGTTGGACAGGCGAATCGCATCCACCAGATCGCCGCCGACCTTTTCGCTGGGGTGCGAGATGCCGTAGATCTCAAAGCGCGACGTTCGCAACTCCAACGGCGGCACGAGCGTCTTTTGGATTCCATGCGCCAGCTCGAGTTCGTTGCGCAAGCGAAACGACTCATTGCCTTCGCGCCGGATATACACAACGAAAAAAACGTAGGAGAGAATGATCACCGACATCATCGCAGTTGCGGCGAAATGGATGCCGGGTTCGGAAGGCACTGGTTTCAAGTCGAAGCTGCGCGTCATCCAGTTTGCGAGACTGGTGTTGATCCTGGTGGTGAAGAACTGCAGTACAAACAGGCCGATGAGAAATGGCATCGACAGGCGCGACAGCACGATGATCCACAATGCAGCGTTCAGCCCAACGCAAACCGCGATGGTAAGCACGACGGGATAAGGCAACGTTCCCCTGTACATAAGATCGACGTAGAAGCCGACTGCTGAAAACAAGAGGAAATCCGCGACTATCAATACCCAAAGGCGCCTTATCGGCACCGACCGAAAATGGATCCATCGGATCGAGGTTCGCCGGTACCAATCCGTAATTTGCCAGTGCCACTTCTTCTCTGTCATTGGCAGGAACCATATCAGATTCGATAAAGGGCGCTAAATGCAATTGCTGGAAAAACAAGGTTTCGAGCTTCTTGTGTCGGACCTTTCGTTCTTCGATAACTAGCGCCAGCGGAAGATGCGGAGGGAGATTGCGAAGGGGATGATGAGCCATGCGAGAAGGATGGCTACGGGCGCGATGAGTTGCTGGAGGTTCATTCCCTGGAGCATGTTTCCGCGCATGGCGTCGATGGCTGCAGTGAGGGGAAGCGCTTTGATGATGGGCTGAACGACAGCGGGAAAGCGTGTGGAAGAGAAGAAGACTCCGGAGAAGATCCACATGGGAAACATGACGAAGTTCATGAGTCCGGAGACGGCTTCGATGGTTTTAGCTCGAGAAGCTGTGAGCAGGCCCAGGGCGGAGAAGGCGAGTGATGTGATTGTGCAGAGCAGAGCGAGTTCGGCGATCGATCCGCGGAAGGGCACTCCGAAGACGAGACGGGAGAAGCCGAGGAAGGCGGCGACTTCGATGACGAGCATGACGAGACGCGAGAGGAGGAAAGACGCGAGGTACTGCCAGCGCGGCATGGGCGAGGCGACGAGGCGCTTGAGGAGTTTCTTCTGTCGCGCGTCGACGATGGCGAATCCCATGCCCCACATGGCGGAACCCATGAGGTTCATTCCCAACAGGCCGGGAACGACGAAGTCGATGTAGCGGGAGCCGGTCTCGTGCACGAGCTCCTCTTTGCTGGCGAGTGTGTCGTGGCGACCGGCTGCGGTTTGGATGGCGCGGTCGGCGAGGAGCTTTGCGGTGCGGGCGTCGGGGTTGGTGGAGTCGTATTTGTAGACGACGGCGTCGGGACTTTGAACGGCGAGGAGCAGGATGCGTCCGGTGGCGAGGGCTTGTGTGCCTGTGGCCTCGTCCATTGTGGTGGAGGTGAGGCCCTTGTCGGTGTTGAGGGATTGGGTGAGCTGGGACGTGGTGGCGGCCACCTGGAGTATGTCTGCGGGGCGGTTGCGGAAGGCGATGCCGAGGCCTGCAGCGAGCAGGATGGGAAAGATGAAGATCCAGAAGATCGCTTCGGGCTCGCGCAGGAAGAGGCGGAAGCGCATCATCGTGAGTTGATAGAGGCTGCTGAACTCCAGCTTATTCATCGCGCAGGTTCCTTCCGGTGAGGCCAACGAAGACATCTTCGAGCGTGGCGGAGTGGGTGCGGAACTCGTCGAGGTGAAGGCCTTGCGAGGCGAGGACGGAAAAGATTTTTGGTACGGCGGTGTGGAGCTCGCGTACGGAGAGTTGGTGGATGCCGGCGGTGAGGCGGTGGGACTCTACTCCGTCGATGGCGGTGAGGAGGGCAGGGTCGACTGCGCCATTTCGATTGTCTTGGCTGGTGGCGGCGAACTCTACGATGTGCTCTCCGCCCACGGAGGCGATGAGGCGCGGTGGGGTGTCGAGTGCGATGATGCGGCCGTGGTCCATGATGGCGACGCGGTCGCAGAGGCGCTCGGCTTCGTCCATGTAGTGGGTGGTGAGGATGATGGTGCGGCCTTCCTGCTTGAGGCGGTCGAGGAGATCCCAGAGGTTGCGGCGGGCTTGCGGGTCGAGGCCGGTGGTGGGCTCGTCGAGGAAGAGCAGTTCGGGGTCGCCGACGAGGGCGCAGGCCATGGCGAGTCGCTGCTTCTGGCCGCCGGAGAGTGTGCCTACGCGGGAGCTGCGCTTCTCTTCGAGTTGTGCGGTTTTGATGGAGTCTTCGACGGTGATGCCGCGGCGGAAGAAGCTGCGGAAGAGACGCAGGGTCTCTTCGACGGTCATCTTTTCGGAGAACTGGGTCTCCTGGAGTTGGAGGCCGATGCGCTGGCGGAGCTCGTCGGCGTTGGTGCGCCAGTTGAGGCCGAGGAGTTCTACGTCGCCGCTGTCGGGTGCGGTGAGGCCTTCGCAGATCTCGATGGTGGTGGTTTTACCTGCACCGTTAGGGCCTAGAAGGCCGAAGCATTCGCCTGGGATTACTTCGAGATCGATACCGTTGACGGCTTTTACGTCCGCGAACGTTTTGCGGACTTCGCGCAAGAGCAAGGATGGACGGTTGGTCTGCAGGTTTGTAGTTAGCGCGGCCATGGAGTCTCCCAGATTGCGCACCTTTGTTGTTTTCGCTTTGTCATTGGTTCGATTAGGCCGCTGGGGTGCGATCAATCATACCGGGAGACTGTTTGAAGATGTTCGCGGCTATTAGCTGTCTTTGCGGTAGAGGAGTTCGCGGATGGCTTGTCGCCTGGCTGCGTTTGCTTCACTGTCGCCTTTGCGTTCGTCGGCATCCATGCGGCGTTTGGTGATTGGGTCTACAGATTCTTCGGCGCTGCACTCGGGACAACGATTGGCGAAGCCGGGTTTATCGGGTTTCAGTTCGAACTCTTCGGAGCAAATGGCACAGACTTTGATGGGAAAAGGCATAATCTCCATGATAAAACCCACTTCGTGGGGTGTATACCGCTTCGCCGGGGCCTCCCGATGGTCGGCGGAAGATATCTCATCGAGCGCTGACCGAAAGGTACACAAGTCACGAAGTGACCGCACTGCGCGAAGCAGGCCGGGGGGAAGCCATCTCTTTGATCTTTCTGACGATATGGAGATTGGCCGATTGTCGGGACGGTTGTGTGACAAAAAAGCTTGACCGAATTATAGGTAAGTATTAGCTTACGGTAAGTGAATACTTACCAAGAACGTCAATTCGATGCCCTTGGAGATGTGACGCGACGTGCTCTGGTCGAACGGCTTCGTCGTGGGCCGCTACCGGTAGGGGAGTTGGCACGCGGACTACCGGTGAGCAGGCCGGCGGTCTCTCAGCATCTGCGGGTCTTGAAGGAGGCGAAGCTTGTGAGGGATGTGGCCTCAGGAACGCGGCGGTACTACAGTTTGGATCCGAGTGGATTTGCGATGTTGCGAAAGTATCTGGACAACTTCTGGGGTGAGGCCCTGGAAGCATTTCAAGCGAAGGTAGAGGAGAAATGAGATGCCGGAGAGACAACTGATGGTGGATGAAGCGACGTTGCTGGCGGACTCGCATGAGTTGGAGCCGGTGCGGAAGAGTATCCGCGTGAAGGCAGATGTTGCGCGAGCGTTCCGGGTCTTTACAGAAGAGATGGATAGCTGGTGGCCGCGGACGCACCATATTGGCAGTTCGCCGATGAAGCGGGTTGTGGTGGAGGGCAGGCCGATGGGCGCGATCTATACGGAGCAGGAGGATGGGACGAACTGTCCGTGGGGTTCGGTGCTGACGTGGCAGCCACCTCATCTCTTTGTGATGGCTTGGCAGATTCGTCCGGATTGGCAGTTTGAATCCGACCTGAGCAAATGTAGTGAGGTGGAGGTGCGGTTTACGTCGGCCGATGACGGTACTACGTTGGTCGAGTTGGAGCATCGTCAAATGGAGCGACATGGTGCGGGCTGGTCGAAGATGCACCAGCAGGTGAACTCCGGTTGGGTCGGTGTGATGGAGTTGTTTGCGGCCAAGGCGGACGAAAGGGCATGAGGGCGGCGGCGTGGTTTCGTGCTGCTGCTGTGGTGATGCTGCTGTTCGCTGTGGGCCACACGTACGGCTTTCTGGCCTTTCGGCCGGAGACAGCGGAGGGCCGTGCCGTGTGGGATGCGATGAACAAGGTGCGCTTCTCCGTGGGCAGCACGACGTTCAGCTATGGCGGTTTCTATATTGGCTTTGGATTGTTTATCTCTGCGTTCCAGGTGTTTTGTATCTGGCTGGCGTGGACGCTGGGTTCGATGGCGCGGCAGGGGGAGATGGCGGCGCGCAGAATTGCGTGGGGAATGTTTTTGCTGCAGTGCATTGGGGCTGTGCTTTCGTTGCGGTACTTTTCTCTAGGGCCGGTGGTGCTCTCGGCAATTGCCGCGTTTTGTTTTTTGATGGGTGCGGTTTCGGTGCGGAGATCTGCTGGAGCTATTTAGCGGCGTGATGATTGTTGCGAATGCCGGGCGGAAGACTTAAAGTCCTAAATTTTTAGTTGACAACGCGAAACGTGCGGCTTATTGTCCTAATAACTTAGGAGATAACGATGGGGCGAGGCAAGAAGGACACGCTGACCAAGCTGGAGCTGCAGATTATGCAGGCGATCTGGAGGCTTGGGGCAAGCAACGTTGGCGCGGTACAGGAGAGTCTGAAGCAGCGGCTGGCCTACACCACGGTGCAGACGATGCTGAACATCCTTGAAAAGAAAGGCAAGCTGAAGCGGACCCTCGTGGGGCGGTCGTATGAGTACAGCGCGACGGTAAGTGAGGCGGCGGCATCGGGCCACGCGGTGCGAGATCTCGTGGATCGGATGTTCGGCGGGTCCAGCGAAGAGTTGGTCATGAGTCTGATCAAAAGCAAACAAATCGATGCGAAGCAGATTGCGCGGTTGAGCAAGTTGCTGGAAAAGAAGGGAGGCGAGGGATGAGCGCACCTGAGGGACGGGTGTTGGCGTATCTGTTGAACTCTCTGTGGCAGGTGCCGTTGGTCTTCGGAGCGGGGTGGATCGCGGCGCGGATGGCGCGACGGAGCGGGCCAGAGCTGGAGCATCGCGTGTGGGTGATTGCTTTGTTGCTGCAGGTGGTGTTGCCTGCGTGCAGGTTTCGGCTTGACAGCGTGATTTACGGGGTCGTTGGGTTGATTCTGCGAGGCTCGGCTGGTGCTGGCGGAGGGGTACGGGTCGCTGTTGGTGCCGGTGTGACGAGTGGTCTGAGCATTGCGTGGCTTTCGAATGAGGTGCTCGCTGTTGTGGCGATGATCTACGGGTGCAGCGTACTGTACTTTGCGGCGAGGCTGGGATGGAGGATGGTCAGGACGTGGCAGATGGAGCGGCAGGCGAAGGCTGTGATGCTGGCTGACGATGTGATCGAGCGGTGGGAGCAATGCGGGCGGGTTTTTGGTCGCACGGCAGCGCGAGTGGCGGAGTCAGACGTGATCGGAGGGCCGGTGACGGTTGGCATTTGGAGAGACGTGATGCTGGTCCCGCCTGGATTTCTAGAAAGCATCGCTGCAGAAGATATGGACGTGGTGATGGCGCACGAGTTCGCGCATATGCGACGGCGGGACTTTGTGAAGAACCTGATCTATGAGGTGTTGTCGGTGCCGGTGGCTTATCATCCGGCACTTTGGTTGACGCGGGCGCGGGTTGCGGAGAGCAGGGAGATGGTTTGCGATGCGATGGCGGCTGAGGCTGTCGCAGGGAGTGAGAGGTATGCACGATCGTTGCTGCGACTGGCGTCGCTGTTGGTGAAGCGGACACCAGACAAGACTCTACACGCCATCGGAATCTTCGATGCCAACAGCTTTGAGAGGAGAGTTATGCGACTGAGCGAAGGACGTGTGGAGATGCGTGGAACGCGGAGGTTGTTGACGGCCTCGGTTTGTGGGGTCGTAGGGCTGGTGACTTGCGCATCCGCATTGGGATTGCGGATGGAGTTGTCAGCGCCTGCGCCTACAGCGGCGGTACAGGATGCGAGTCCGGCGAGGGTTACGATACCCGCAGAAAAGATGGACGCTGTCTATAAGCGGCCTCCGGTGTATCCAGCGCAGGCTAAGGAGAAGAAGGACACGATCAACGGCCCGGTTGTTCTGGACGTGATTGTCGACGAGCAGGGAGTGCCGAGCGACGTGCGGGTGAGGAAAGGGCTGCGGTCCGACTACGATGAGAGCGCGCTCGCTGCGGTGAAGGAGTGGCGCTGGACTCCGTATCTCGTCAACGGAAAGCATGTGACAGTGAGTACGACTGTGACGGTTAATTACTTTCTTGTAAGTAAGTAGATCGAATTCTCGTGCCCTGCCGGACGGCGGGCGGCCTTCAATATGAAGGCTTCAAGATTTATCGTTATTCGTGGTTGAATCCAGGTATTTGATGAGGATTACTTCGTTGCCGATTGCGTTGTAGATCAGCTCATCGACCGTGCCGCTTGCGAGAAGAAGACCGTATCCTCCGGCGCGCATCCCCTGTTCTTTGCGTAGCAGGATGTGGGCTGTGGGATCGGTAGCGGGATTTCCGACGGCTGCGTGGGTGAGGGACTCTTTCTGAAAGCCCGTGCCAGGGTCGCGAACCCGGAAGACCATGGTGCGGGCTGTCCGAATGGCATTGACTTCGACGACCTGCTCGGGATTGAACTTTGCTCCGTGTTCCATGGCGTTCATCAGGATCTCGCGGAAGGCCTGGATGATCTCCTGTCTCTTGTCCTCGGGCAGTTGGGCGCTTAGCTCTTTGGCAAACGAAAGAAGGCGCTCGGCTGTGACGATACGGCAGTTGGCGCGGATGGAGACCCAACCGGGCCGCGCTGAGAGGATTTCGATGTCATCGCGCGATTGGCTGTCGGATGCTGCTTTGGAGGCCAGGGCCGCGATCTCCTGAGTATCGAAGGGAGGGGTGAAACAGCCGAATACGCGGGCTTTCAGGGCGGCGATCACCTTGTCGGGTGTACTGTATTGCGCCAACACGATGCACTTCAGATCGGGCCGGATGGAACGCATCTCTTCGAGGAGCGCAAGGTTCTCATCGATATCGCTGTCGGCGCTGGTAATGACGACGTCGAAGCGCCGGGTGCGCAACCGCTTCAGGGCATCGGCGGGGCCTGCCGAATATACCGTAGACAGGTGAGCAGCAGCGAGTGAGCTACCGATCTCGCGGCTGATCGGGGTGTGACTTCCGATGATGAGAACTCGGCTCATGTCGTGCTCCGAGACGCGGGAACAAGTTGATTCTAGACCATCAACTTTTTGCGAGATCATCGATTCATGGTGTGATTGACCTGCTTCGTCAATTGACGAGAGCGTCGAGGGCGGATTTGGTTTTGTCGTAGAGGATCTTGGTTTCGGCGTGTTGTTTGCGCAGGCCATCGACGATGTGGGCGGGGGCTTTGGACATGAAAGTTTCGTTGTTGAGTTGCTTGTCTGCGGAGGTCAGGCCCTTTTCGTATTTGACGAGATCTTTTGTCAGGCGCTCGCGTTCGGCGGCGACGTCGATCTGGCGTTCGTAGATCACGGCTACGTCGAACTCCGCGGTGGAGCGGGCGTTGCTGCCGGTTAGGGATTCGTTGGCAAACTCCACTGCTGCAACGCGCGCCATGCGTGAGAGGACGTCGGCGTTGGCGTCGGCGAGTGCTATGACACGATTGCCGGCGTGGATGGTGATTGGGGTGGATTCTTTTTCGGGGACGCCAAGTTCTTTGCGCAGGCCGCGGACGGTGACGATGAGGTCTTGGAGATTCTTCATCGCGCTCTCGGCTATTGGGTCGGCTGGGAAGTCGTTGGCTTTGGGGTAGCGCGTGAGGGCGATGGATTTCGCGGGAGACTTGCCTTCGTAGAGCGCGTGCCAGATCTCTTCGGTGAGGAAGGGCATGAACGGGCTTAGGAGACGGAGGGCGCTTTCAAAGACGCCGACGAGTGAGGCGAGGGTGAGGGCTGTGGTGCCTCGGTCTGCGGCTGAAAGCTGTTTGGTGGTTTGGGCAGGACTCGCGGTTTCGGGGTCCTTCGACTTCGCCTCGCGGTGAGACTGTGAGGCTTCGCTCAGGATGACAGTGTCAGAATTTTGAGATGCAGGGCTTGGGTTTGGTGGAGTGTCGAAGTTGAGACGGAGTTTCGCTAGCTCGAGGTACCAGTCGCAGAACTCGCCCCAGAAGAACTGGTAGATGGCGTTGGCGGCTTCGTCGAAGCGGTAGTCGGCAAGGGCGCGATCGACTTCGGCGGAGACGACGGAGAGGCGCGAGAAGATCCAGCGGGTTTCCAGCGGCGTGTCGTCGGGCAGCGTGGGGACGGTGCCGCTCTCGCGCATGGTCATGGTGTAGCCGGCCTCGCGGGCGCGGTCGACGTTCATGAAGAGGAAGCGGGCGGCGTTCCAGATCTTGTTCGCGAAGGCGCGGTAGCCTTCGGTGCGGGCTTCGGAGAAGGCGATGTCGGTGCCGGGCGAGGCCATGCTGGCGAGGGTGAAGCGGACGGCGTCGGTGCCGAAGCGCCCGATGATGTCGATGGGGTTGATGACGTTCCCCTTGGTCTTGGACATCTTCTCGCGGTTGGCATCGCGGACGAGGCCGTGGATGTAGACCTCGCGAAAGGGGACTGCGTCGGCGAGGGTTCGCTTGCTGCCGTCGGGCATGGGGACGTCGAGCATGAAGTGACAGCCGAGCATGATCATGCGGGCGACCCAGAAGAAGAGGATGTCGAAGCCGGTGA
>CAZZZG010000027.1:0-43629 GCA_964658525.1 uncultured Edaphobacter sp. | reverse complement strand
AGGCCGAGCGGGATAACGTGGCCATGGAGATTGCGCTGCAGTATAACGACGCCTATTCCGAGACGGTATTTACGTTTGCCAATAACATCAACACGATCGATGGGGGAACGCATCTCTCAGGCTTCAAGACGGCGCTGACGAGAACGATCAATGCTGCGGGACAGTCGCTCGGTCTGTTCAAGGACGTGAAGGAAAACCTTAGCGGCGACGATGTGCGCGAAGGTTTGGTTGTTGTAATAAGCGTAAAGCTGTCGCAGCCGCAGTTCGAAGGGCAGACGAAGGGCAAGCTGAACTCGGATATTGCTGGGACGGTGCAGGCGTTTGTGAATGAGCGGCTGGGAGCGTTTCTGGACCAGAATCCTTCGGTTGCGAAGAAGATTATTAATAAGGCGATTGACGCGGCGCGCGCCCGTGAAGCTGCACGTAAGGCTCGCGACCTGACTCGGCGTAAGGGTGCTCTCGATGGCGGTGGACTACCGGGTAAGCTGGCAGACTGCTCGGAGCGGCAGCCGGATCGCTGCGAGCTTTACCTGGTCGAGGGAGAGAGCGCAGGTGGAACGGCCAAGCAAGGGCGTGACCGGAAGTTCCAGGCGATTCTGCCGTTGAAGGGAAAGATTCTGAACGTCGAGAAGGCTCGCTACGACAAGATGCTGGGCCATGAAGAAATTCGCGCCATGATTACGGCGCTGGGCTGCGGTATTGGTAAAGACGACTTCGACGCGAGCAAGCTGCGGTATGGCAAGTTGATTCTGATGACAGACGCAGACGTCGACGGATCTCACATCCGGACTTTGTTGCTGACTTTTTTCTTCCGGCATATGACGGAATTGATCAAGCGTGGACATGTGTACATTGCACAGCCACCGCTGTATCGGATCAAGAAAGGCAAGTTCGAGCAGTACATCAAGGACGATCGCGAGTATGTGAGCGTGATGGTCAAGCGCGCCTCCGATGGCATGGTGATTCGCTATGGTACGAACGGCGGTCGTCTTGAGGGAGCGGCACTGACCAAGTACATGGGACAGCTGAACGACTATCTAGGCTTCTTCGATAAGGTGCAGAAGCGATTGCGGAATGATGACGTGACGCAAGCGTTTGCGGAGCTGTTTGCTCACGAGGGTAAGGATTCTGTGCGGCGCGTAGATTTTGAAACGCCTGCGAAGGTTGAGGCTATGCGGGAGCGGCTGGCGGGGATGCAGAAGACCTACCAGTTCAAAAACGTAGGCGATGTCGTGATGGATGAGGAGCACAGGAGTTACTCGGTCAGCTATACCGATGCGCAGGGTGCGGTGAGAACGATTGACTGGGCGCTGGCCTCTGCGCCGGAGAGCCGGCAGATGTTGGCCAAGCACGCGCAGATCAAAGAGCAATTGGTCGCGCCGTTCTTTATCGAATATGCGGCAAAGACCAAGGCCGAAGCTGCTGCAGAAGAGGCTGAGGAGATTGCTTCTGAAGAGGGTGTGGCTGACATCGCTGCGGCTCCAGGAACGGTTGCTGAGGTGAAGACGAACAAGAGAACGAGTAAGGCGTCGCAGGACCCGGTGGAGAAGAAGACGGCACGCGATGTGTTCGAGTATGTGATCGAACAGGGCAAGAAAGAGTACCAGGTTCAGCGGTACAAAGGTCTGGGCGAGATGACGGCTCCGCAGCTATGGGAGACGACGATGGATCCAGAACGGCGTACGCTGCTGCAGGTAAAGCTCGAGGATATCGCGGCTTGTGAGGAGATCTTTACAACTTTGATGGGCGAGGACGTGGAGAGCCGCCGGAAGTTCATCGAAGAGAATGCACTGGACGTGAAGAACCTAGATATCTAGCTCTGATTGCTGCTGTTAGAAGTAGTAGCAGCTGGAAGCTCAGCAAGAATGCGAATACGAGTGTTTGCGCTGCCACATGGCCCGGTCATTCGCTACGAATATAAGTGGAGATTGTTCAAACCGGATGCTGCACAGGAAGTAGAGCACCTCGCCTCCAGATCAAGCGACTCTCCTATGCCGGTTCTCTCCTAATGTATGGAGAGAAAATTAATTTCGTGCAAGGCAGTGGCGCTCCTATTACCATGCTGACGGCTGCCGACAGCGTCTTTGTCACGATTCGTTCAGCGGCAAGGCTTCCGCGGACGAAGGGTCGAAATGCAAGCCAGCGAGTGTACCATTCGGTGCTCGATATAAGACCGGCAGATCGTGCGGCTCTAACATGCGCCTTTTTGTGTTTTCGTGCGCAAGAACCGCGGCCCCGGCGGCGTGAAGGGCGCGTTGTTGTCGGTGTGGTCGAAGTGCCAGTGAGTATCAATCACAAGTTTCACAGGCGCGTTGCCTAGCCCATCGAGGGCCTCTTTAAACCTCGGCCATGCAGGCACAACGAAACCGTCGCTGCTCCAGTGAGAGCTGTCATCCTGAGGATGTGTTTGGTCCTCACGCAACGTTGGACTCCGGGGTGCGATTCGCGATGCTGATTTCTTCTTATGACCGTGATAAGAACTGTCAATCAAGGTAGTGGCGGCCTGCGAACATTGGGATCGAAGACAATGGGGTGCCTTGAGAAATGCGCAAGACACCTCCGATCTTAGGGAGAACGGGATTAGGTTTGAACGATGTCAATTGCGAGTATCTGACGGAAGTGAGGCACTGGCGACACTTTGATTACTGTCGCCGCTCGTTGATCGAACACTAATGTTCCAGCGACGTCCGAACGAATTCATAAAATCGGCGTACAACTGCTGCGCTGTTATGACGTGCGATGGCCAAGCCAATCTCGGATTCCGGCAGGCGATCTGTAATGGAGCAAACGGCCACCTTGGAGACGACTCTTTTCGCAACAGATGCTGGGACAATTGAGACACCCACGCCGGCATCGACGAGAGAGATGAGGGTAGGCATCTCTCCTGCCGTTTGGACCACCTTTGGAACTACTCCAGCATCGCTCAGAATTCCAGTCAGAAGATCATGGAAACCGGGAGCATACTCTCGCGCGTACATGACAAATGGATTCCCTTTGAGTTCGCGCAGACGAATCTCTTTCTTTGCGGAAAGCGAGTGCGATGAAGGAAAAATTGCGACGAATGGTTCCCGATGAATCGCTGTCACTTCGATCTCTTTGCGATTTTCAACGGGAAGGCGAAGAAAGCCTACGTCTAACAAACCATCGCCGATCATTTCAAGTTGGGTGCCTGTCAAAATGTTTCGTATCGAAAACTCGACATCTGGGTAGCGCTTCCGAAAGCGCCGCATCAAATTCGGGACGATCTCAAACCCTGCAGTTGATATAAAGCCGATACGGATATGGCCAAGCTTGCCTGTTGACGCCCACTGAGCTTTTCGCTTTGCGAATTCGAGCTTTTCCAGCGCAACCGACGCGTCTTCCCGAAACGCCTGCCCGGCCTCCGTAAGCACCGTGCCTTGCCGGTTTCGCCTTAGTAGCTGGACACCCAATTCGTCCTCAAGGGCTTTGACTTGAAGGCTAAGTGCCGGTTGGCTCAGGTTGAGGAGCCGAGCACTCCGACCGAAGTGAAGGGTTTCGGCGACGGACAAAAATGAACGGATATGACGGAATTCCATGCGGCTTCCTCATTAGCTGACGCCATCGCGATTCATTGAAAAGACTTCATCGTCGTAAAGCGTCAGTATCAAGTCGTTCGCACCGTTTCGTAGCTTCCAGAACGCGCCTGATTGTGCGCGCTAATCACGCTGATAAAAACATACAACTATCCTGATCACGAGAACAAGACTCAAATGGTTGTGTGCTGGAAAGGAGAAGTTAATGAGTGACCAGACACTGACGCAGCAGAGGACCTCATGGACGACCAGACGGGACGAAAAGCGACGCCTGCTAGAGAAAGTAAAGTCATGGATGAAAGGTCCGGTTTTGGTGCAAGACAAGACCATCGAGACTCTCGAAGCCGTGATTCAGTGCGGCAACCGAATTGTCATCGAAGGCGACAATCAAAAACAAGCGGATTTTCTTTCGCGTTCTCTAGCTAAGGTTGATGCGAAGAGAATTCACGATCTTCACATCATCATCTCAAGCATCAGCCGCCCGGAACATTTAACGCTCTTTGAACTGGGCATAGCGAAAAAGGTAGATTTCGCATTTGCCGGCCCACAGAGCCTACGGGTCGCGCAACTGCTCGAAGATGGTGTTCTTGAAATCGGCGCCATTCATACATACGTCGAACTGTATGCCCGTTTACTCGTAGACCTTATTCCGAACGTGGTTCTGGTTTGCGCGGAGCAGGCGGATCAGGAAGGCAATCTGTTTACAGGGCCAAAAACTGAGGATACCCCGGTGATTGTTGAGGCCGCCGCTTTCCACGACGCGATTGTAATCGTACAGGTGAATAAGATTGTCGATACTCTGCCAAGGGTCGACATCCCCGGTTCCTGGGTCGATATTGTTGTCGAGGCGGATAAGCCCTACGCTGTGGAACCCCTTTTCACTCGTGATCCCCGCCACATCACCGATCTTCAGATCCTGACCGGGATGATGGTCATCCGTGGCATCTATGAGAGGCATCAGGTCCAGTCGCTCAATCACGGAATTGGTTTCGACACCGCCGCGATTGAGCTTCTTCTCCCAACGTATGGAGAGTCTCTCGGGCTTCGCGGAAAAATCTGCAAACACTTTGCGCTGAATCCGCACCCCACCCTGATTCCGGCTATCGAGAGCGGTTGGGTTGAGAGCATTCACTCGTTCGGCAGCGAAGTTGGAATGGACGAATATATTCGCGCTCGCCCCGACATCTTCTTCACTGGCCGGGATGGCAGCCTGCGATCTAACCGTGTTCTTTGTCAGCTTGCTGGTCAGTACGCCGTGGATGCCTTCATTGGGGCAACGCTTCAGATGGACGGGGATGCCAATTCGTCTACGGTAACGACCGGACGCCTTGCAGGCTTCGGAGGTGCGCCGAATATGGGCCATGACCCGCATGGACGCCGCCATTCATCACCGGCTTGGTTAGATCTCAAGACCAATGCAGATCCAACCCTACCCGGGCGCAAACTGGTGGTGCAAACGCTTGAAACCTTTGCCAAAGGTGGTGAGCCGGCCTTTGTCGAAACTCTGGATGCAGTTGAAGTTGGCAAGAAGGCCGGCATGCCAATCGCACCCATCATGATCTATGGCCAGGACGTAAGCCATGTTGTGACGGAAGAAGGAATTGCATATCTCTACAAAACCGAAGGCGTTGAAGAGCGCCGCCGGGCCTTGGCTGCGGTAGCAGGTATCAGTCCAGTAGGCCTTAAGGCAAAGGCGAATGAGACAGCCGAACTTCGTCGTCGCGGCATCGTCGCCTTTCCTGAGGATATTGGGGTCCGACGCGTCCAGGCCAACCGGTCTTTACTCGCTGCCAGGAGCATGGAAGACCTGGTCGCATGGTCTGGTGGCCTTTATCAGCCGCCGGCCAAGTTCAGGAGTTGGTAATGGCACAGCTAAGATCAATCACGAGATCGTCTAAGCACTTCGACGCATTGGCTCGGTCTGAGTGGCTTTCAGAACTCGCCTGGCAATCGTTGATCGCTGAGGCGGAGCTCACACCTAAACCGGGCCTAGTTGACGGTCGAGGCTCAGGATCACATTCGGATCTGTCGATCGACCTGATGAGGCGATCCGCCGACGCGATTGGCCCGTACTTTACTCGCATGGCTCTCGTATCTGCTGAAGCTCACATGGATACCAGCCTGCGTGCAGTGGTTGCGGGTATTGGTAGAGAAGCCGAAGCGGCGATGCTTCGCGCGACTTCAGGCAGCAATGCGCACAAAGGTGCAATCTGGGTTCTGGGGCTGCTAGTTTGTGCTGCAAGTCTGAGTGAGGGTTCCGATCCGGAATTTGTAGCCGAGGCTGCAGGATATCTCGCTCGCTTGCCCGATCGTGCAAGACCGCATGCGGTATCTCACGGCGATATCGTCCTTGAAAGATACGGAGCGAGCGGCGCTCGCGGCGAAGCCTATGTGAATTTTCCGCACGTCATCAAAATTGGGCTTCCTGCACTGAAGGCGGCTCGCAAAAGCGGCAGAACAGAGCGGGACAGTCGGCTCGCAGCCCTGCTCGCGATCATGTCACATCTCGATGACACCTGTGTTCTCTATCGAGGGGGAGCCGAAGCGCAAAAAATCGTGCATGAGGGCGCGACTCGCGTCATCAAGGCCGGCGGCCCAGGAAGCATAAGGGGAAATGCAGCATTGATCGCACTCGGGCAAGAGTTTGTCAGGCTGCGCATCTCTCCCGGCGGCAGCGCGGATCTTCTCGCGGCCACACTCTTTCTGGACGCTCTCGAACGCGGTCTCGAACGAGTGGAAAAGGACAACAGTCTAGTGGAGGAAAACGATGGAGAATATTGAGTTCAACTATCCCGAGGCGAAACGCCTGATCATTAAGAGAGCGCACGTCGGTGTAGTGGGCTCAGGTGACATGGAGGTCCTTCTCGAACCGAATAGTGTGGGGGGAGCCCGTGTCTTCATCACGACAAGTGTCAACGGCTTCGGCGACGCGTGGAAGGCGGTCTTCGATCGGTTCTTCTCGAAGTTCGATGGGGCGGTCCGTATCTATATCAATGATGCCGGCGCAACACCCGGCAGCGTGTTGCTTCGTCTCGAACAGGCAGTGGAGGTGATTGAGCAATGAGCGCGCCAAATCTTATTCCCGATTTCGTCAACCGTAAGAGCTTTATCGAGCTGGACGCTCGTGCCCGTGCTCAGAGCCTCTTCGATGAAGGTACTTGGAAGGAACTCGTCGGTCCCTTCGATCGCATCGAGTCTCCATGGCTTGCTAAGCAAGGCATCGCTCCACAATCTGATGATGGCTGCATTGTGATCAAGGGGAAAATCGGCGGAGCTTCAGCAGTCGCCGTTGCGTTTGAAGGAGCCTTCCAGGGTGGCAGCGTCGGCGAAGTATCCGGTGCCAAGATGACCGCCGCACTGGATCTCGCCACACGGGATTCCGAGACAGGAAAAGCGACGGCCGCAGTCCTTTTGCTCGAAACAGGCGGCGTGCGTCTTCAGGAAGCGAACCTTGGTTTGGCTGCTGTTGCCGAGATTATTTCTTCAGCTCTCGCCCTACGTCAGCATGCCCCGGTGATCACAATCATTGCGGGCACTGTCGGTTGTTTCGGAGGCATGTCTCTTGTAGCTGGCGTATCCAGTTACACAATCATGACGCGCGAAGCCCGGCTTGGACTGAACGGTCCCGAGGTGATTGAGCAGGAGTCTGGTATCGATGAGTTTGACTCCTCGGATCGAGCGCTTATCTGGGCAATTCATGGTGGAGAACAACGCGTCGGCATGGGACTCGCTGATTCGCTCGTCGAAGATGATGCCGACAAGATGGCCGTGGCAGTTCGTGACTGTGTCCACAATGGCGTACCGGAAAAACACCGGACCGAGCAGGTGGAACTGTATCGCGCTCGTATAGCGGCGCTTGATACTTCCAGCCAGATAGATCCGGCAACACTGCGGCAGCAGTGGGCTAGTACCAAAGGAGGAGTGCGATGAATGAACAAGCTGGATTGCGCGGTAAGGTATGGTTTAAATCCCTGACCGGAAGCGACACTCCGAATAGTGGTGATCCGAACTCCGTGCTGGCTACAACGGCAGATGTTGGGAATGAGTCAGCCCTGTTTATCTGCGTTGTACCTGACAAAGACAGCCGTTTTCCTTGTGTCCGCGATGGGCAGGTTGGCCTCGAAGAGGCATTCACTCTTGCAACTTATGTTCGAGCAGTTATCGCCGAGGATCGCGATAAACCTCGTGAAGCGAAGCGTCCCATCATTGCAATCGTTGACGTCAAGAGCCAGGCTTACGGACGCCGTGAGGAGGCAGCCGGGATCTTCTTCGCGGCGGCCACGTCCGCAGATGCATACGCATCGGCAAGGATGGCGGGACATCCGGTTATTTCGTTGATAGCAGGCCACGCATTTAGCGGCGGATTTCTCACTCACGGCTACCAAGCCAATCGTATTCTGGCATTTGACGATTCTGGGATTGTGATCCACGCAATGCATAAGGAGGCGGCAGCCAGAATTACGAGAAGGTCCGTTGCGGAACTCGAAAAACTGGGACACGAGATCGCTCCCATGTCGTATGACGTCCGAGACTATGCCAAACTCGGTCTCCTGTTCAAACTGTTACACGCCGACGACCCACAACACCCGACTGCGAATGAGGTTGCCGAAGTAAGGAAGGCAATCACTGAAGCGATTGCCGATGCACGTAAAGGCACGCTCGATCTGAGTAACAGGTGGGAGTCAGACGCCGCAAAAACAATGCGTAAAGGCACCCTTGCGGTGCGAGCTGCTCTTGAAGTGCAGTGGTTCAACGAGTAAGAGGTCCGAAGTGACTCTGATTCTTTTAGATGCGTTGCTTCCGATCTTCGTCGGCCTGCTTTTGGGATATATAGCGGGCCGGCGCGGAGTCATGGACAACCTGAATGTTCGAAATCTAATCGTGCTCGTGATGGACTTCGCCATCCCATGCGCGCTGTTTTCCACGATCAGCAGCACATCCTGGCCCGTACTCCGAGAACAATCGGAATCCGCAGTGATGATCGCTGTGGTATTTGTGGCCTTGTATGCAGCCAGCTATGTCTGGGCAACAAAAAGTCTCAAAATGTCCATCTCCGATGCTTCTGTACTTGCACTGACCGTGGGCTTTCCAAATGCTGCGGCCGTAGCTTTGCCGTTGCTGACAACTGCCTACGGTCCTGGTTCAAGGGTCACAGCGGCCGTCTCAATCGCCGTCGGATCCATCACAATCTCCCCTTTAACCGTTGCGTTGCTTGAGTCCGACAACCTGTCCAACAAAGGAAAGGGCGTCTCTATTCAAGCGGTTGCGATCAAGTTTCTTCGGGCATTCACTCGTCCTGTGGTGTGGGCCCCTACGTTGGCTTTGGTGAGTGTTTACTGTGGCTTACATTTACCATCCTATGTTGATAAGTCCTTAACGATTCTTGGGGGCGCAGCATCAGGATCGGCTTTGATTCTCACAGGGCTTGTGGTTTCGTCCCAGACGTTTCGGTTTGACAAGAAAGTTGCGTTGACAACCGCCGCAATCGTCCTGATTCAGCCCTTGTTTGCTCTTAGCATTACTGAGCTGTTTCATATGAGTCATGCTGAAATCCGTGACATCACCCTTATCAGCGCGATACCCGGTGGTTCTTCGGTCTCGTTTTCGGAAAGAGCTTTAATGCAACTCCTGAAACCGCCAGCTCAGGGCTAATCGCTTCGTATTGCGTAGGAGCATTTTCTTTGGCTGGATGGATGTTCGTACTAGCGAAGTATCTGTGAGGAAATCCATGGTCTGCGAGCTACATGTCCACGATCTCATTCTCCTAGGACCAGAGTCGACGATTACCTCCGCTGAAGGCGAACCCGCATGCCCATATCTCAATCCGAAGCAGCGCCCTTGGGTGGTTGTGCGGAGAGGCCGTATCACAGATGGATTGATCCCCGTGGGAGTGCGTGGGCCGCAAAGGCACGAACGCTGCGCAGGATTCACAGGATTGATTGAAGTGTTGGAGATTCGGCAGCTAGATCAGTTGCGGCTGCTGCTCGCAGAGGATTCACGCCGGGCACTACGGGCATTCCTAACCTTGTCCTATCTCGAAAGCCATCTCGTAGGACTGGATATGAGCTGGGGTCCGGGCGGGAGTGTGGGTTATGAACTGGCCTCGGGAATACGGGCTGTTCGAGCCGAAAGTGATTTAGACTTCATACTCTTCGCGCCCAGAAAATTCGATATTAGAGAAGCACGGGACTTGTGGCGCCTGATCAGCAGTGCTCCGGGAAAGGTCGATGCATTAGTGGAAACACCGTTCTGTGGTTTTTCTTTAGAGGAATTCGTGACAACCTCGCCTCGTAAGATTCTCCTTCGCACCAGTGACGGCCGCATTCTCGGCTCCAATCCCTGGAATCTGTCGAATGGGGAGGATAACTGATGTGAATACTGCATTTTTGTTTCCGGGACAAGGAGCACAGAAACCTGGAATGCTTCATGAACTCGTTGATGATCCTGCTGTCCAACTTACACTCGACGAGATCAGCGACGTATTGAAATCCGATGTTCGCCTATTGGACTCGCCGGAGGCATTGAATTCCACGGTATCGGTTCAATTGGCTCTTCTAGCTTCCGGAGTCGCTACAGCCAGAGCTTTGCAGAGACAAGGCGTTACTTGTTGTGCAGTTGCAGGCTTATCTGTGGGCGCCTTTGCAGCGGCCGTCATAGCCGAGGCGATCACATTAGAGGATGCGGTAATTCTAGTTCGTTCCCGCGCAGAGAAAATGGAACAGCTATATCCTGTCGGATACGGATTGGCTGCCATCGTCGGCCTTAGCGAGCGGCAGGTCACAGTGATCGTCGATTCAGTACACACGGCCACAACTCCGGTGTTTGTAGGAAATATCAACGCGCCAAGGCAGATCGTAATCGCGGGCTCTATACAAGGGATGCAGAAGGTTTTAGATGAGGCACGCAGGCACGGTGCCAGGAAGGTTGAGCTTCTACAGGTTTCAGTGCCGTCTCATTGTCCTCTACTTTCGTCCGTTGCTGACTCGCTTCGGCTCCAGCTAAATTCCATGCAGCTAAAGACTCCGAAATGTCCCTATATCGCGAATGTGAATGCACGAGCGCTACGCTCCGCGGCGGCAGTAGCAATGGATCTGGCGGACAACATCGCCCATGGAGTTCGCTGGCATGATGCAACCATAGTCGCGGAGGAATTGGGATGTAACCTCTTCCTTGAAATGCCGCCCGGACACACTTTGACGGACCTCGCGGAAGAAAATGTTCCCGGCGTTACCGCTTATGTCGTCGCAACGGATCATTTCAGACACGTTCTGCAACTCGCCGCGGCGTAAAGTCCGAGGTGTGTTAAGGCCTGGCTGTCACCCACCCTGGATGATTCGTACCGGGATGTCGGCCAGTGTTTAATCCAGTCCACTTGGATGAAAAACGGCTTCTCGGATAACTGACTACCCCTACGATTCACAACGATCTCGGCGCCGCGCACATCGCGGCCTAGTCGCTGACGGGTATTCGGAGTGTGCGGTCAAGTTGCACTACGGTTTTGGCAAGAATTGTCTCTGCGGAGCTGCCGAGCAGAAGAGTGTAAGAGCCTGCATCGGCCTGCCACTCGCCGGTTGAAGGACTGAAGTAGGCGAAGCTGTGCGGGTCGAGTTCGATGGAAAGATGTTTCCGTTCACCCGGAGCGAGCTCAACCCGGAGATATCCCTTCAACTCTTTTGCAGGGCGCGGAAGCGATGGGTTGTTCTGCGAGAGGTAGAGCTGAGCCACAGTGGCCCCGGGTACTTTGCCGGTATTGCTGACGTCGAAGCTTGCTGTTATGTGGCCGGTTGCGCTCGATTGCGTCGTAAGGTTCGACATGTTGAAGCTGGTGTAGGAGAGGCCAAAACCGAAAGGATAGAGAGGCGTCGTGCGATTGTGCTCGTAGCCTCGATACCCGACGAAGATGCCCTCCCGATAGACGATCTTGTTTGTGCCGGGATCAGGGTAGTAGTGAGCAAAGCTTGGGTTATCGGTGATGAGTCGCTCCCAACTAATGGGAAGGTGGCCGGAGGGGTTGACGTCGCCAAAGAGTAGTTTTGCGAATGCATTTCCTGCCTCTTCGCCCGAGTACCAGGTCGCCAGGATAGCGCTTACCTTGTCTTTCCAGGGAACTACATCCACACTACCGCCTGAGGTGATCGCGACAACGGTGTTCTTATTCACTGCGGCGACCTGCTGGATCAATTGCTGTTGACCGAAGGGTAACTCGAAGGTGCGATCGCCCCCCTCTGACTCTTCGGTATTGTTGAATCCAACGGCGAGAACGACCGCGTCGGCCATCTGTGCGATCTTGATGGCGTCTGGATCCACGATAGTCGCGAGATCTGCGATGCCCATGCTGACCCCAATGGAAGAAGCTCGACGCTGCGAGTAGACTTCGAGGACTACTTTATGCGGGGCCCTGGTCAAGTCCATCGTGGTCTGGTTGAGGATGTACTTGGGAAGTGTGGTGTTGTCGAAGACCAGGCGATCATCGAAGTAAAGCCGGAAGCGGCCATCGGTGTGCACAAAGACCGCGTGGGGCCCAGCTTGCTGCGGCGTGAAATATCCTGTCCAACGATCCGATTCCTGGGGAACTTTAAAATCAGAGCCTTTGTGGCTATAGAAAGCGTTGATCTCCTGCGGCTCCGGTCTGCGATGGGTGGCGCCGGGAACGAAGACGACTGGCTCGACCGTGGTTGACTGGACTTGTCCGTGAAGGTTTGTCTGTGAGTAGTGTTCGACTGTGAGACCGGGCTGGCCGCCGACGCTCGCGGTCGTGAAACGGGTGAGGAGCGCTAGCTGGTCCACGGTGTACATCCCCCGAGAGTAGAGGGTCTTCTTTGTGTCCCCAAGCGCATTGCTGATGCCGATAATAAGATTTGTGTTTGCGAAGCTGACGACTTCGCCGCTGCCGCCACCGGTGGTCAATGTCTGCGCTGCGGTGGGTCCTATTACAGCGATCGTCTTCACCGTCTCCTTGTTGAGCGGAAGAAGAGCTGAGGTGTTCTGCAGCAGTACAGTGCCTTCCAGGGCAGCTTGCAACGAAACCTCGCGGCCTTTGAGATTGTATCGGGGAATGCTGAGGTCCAACGCTGGATGATCGAGCCAACCGAAGGTGGCGGCGAGGCGAAGGATGCGTCGGACCTTATCATCGAGCGTAGCCTGAGAGACTGTTCCGTTCGCTAACAGTGGCTCTAGTTTTTCTCTAGAGAAATACTCCCCAAAGGGCATCTCGAGATCCAAGCCAGCATTTGCTGCTGCGGCTGTATCGTGAACAGAGGTCCAATCGGACATCAAGACTCCAGGAAAGTGCCACTGCTGCTTGAGAACATCGAGGTCAAGACTCCGATTCTGGGTCATATGTTCGCCGTTGGTGATGTTATAGCCATCCATCACGGCGCCCACATGAGCTTGTTTCACAGCAGCCTCGAAGGCCGGCATGTAAATCTCGCGGAGCGAGCGCTCATCGATGACCGAGTCAGTTTCGTATCGCAAATACTCCGAGTTGTTCCCAAGGTAGTGCTTAACCGTTGCCGCTACACCCTGGCTCTGAACACCGCGGATGTAGCCGACCGCGGTTCGGGCAGCAAGGAAGGGATCCTCGCCAAAATACTCGAAGTTGCGGCCGTTCATGGGCGCACGGTAGATGTTTACGCCTGGTCCGAGCAGAAAGACCGCGCCTCGCGAACGAGCGTCGCGTCCCAACTCACGTCCAAGCCGCTCAGCGAGATCGGGATCCCATGACGCGGCAAGGCCAATGCCACCGGCGTAAGCAATGGTGGGAGCCGGAATGTGAGCACCCACTGGTCCGTCGGCCATCTGAAAATAAGGAATACTCAGCCGAGGTATCGCATGCGTGCGAAACGGAGTGTCGCCACTGATAAGGTCGATCTTCTCTTCCAGTGTCATTTGTGTGAGTAAACCGTCGACTCTAGACTCAATGGCCGGATCATCCGTTCTAAGCGTCTGCGCAGATGCGAACCCTACTAAGCACAGCAACAAGACAAAATGCGCGACGGTTCGCACCGCACGAAGTTGGAGATTCACCCAAGAGCTCCTTTTTCTGAGGAGGGTCGTGCAGCACTTGATTGACAAGTGTACATATCCCGTTGCTGGCTAATTATTCCACAACGAACGAGCACTATCAGTCATACTTCGCGATACCGTCACAGGTCCACGACTAACTCGTTGTTTGGCTCGCAGCAACAAATCAGAATATGGCCGTCGGCCGCGGGCTGTAGCGGTTCAAATTGATAACGCACGGTGCCAGATATCAGGCTGGTCTCGCAGGTGTGGCAGACGCCGGTGCGGCATGCCCACCTCACGGGAACGTCACAGGCCTCAGCCAATTCGAGCAGACTTTGAAATCTTTTGTCCCAAGCGACCGTAAGGCCGCTGCGTGCAAAGGAAACAGGCGGCCCAAGTCCTCCCGGTGCGGCGGGCTGGTGTGGCGGTCGAGCTGGTGCACCGATGACGCCCGGTGTCATCGATTCACGGGGACCAAAGGTTTCCGCATGCACGCGTGCGGCATCAACTCCCCAAACCACAAGGCCTGCAGTTAGATCGCTTATAAACGTTGTAGGCCCGCACAGATAGAAATCGGCGGCGCGGGGCACTCCTAACTTTTCGATTGCGGCCACATCGAGGTGACCCGCGGCGTCGAAGTTTGCACCCAAACGGTCGGCCGGAAGCGGCTGGCTGTATCGTATATGGCATCGGCCGTGCTGCAGACGCTGCAATAGATCGCGTGACTCACTATCGAACGGATGATCGTCAGAGTTTCGCGCTCCGTACAACCACCAGACTTCGCGCTGTGACGATTCGGCGGCGAGGCTGTGCAACATCGCCAACACTGGAGTTGCTCCGACTCCGGCGCTCAGCAGGACGACAGGGCCGTCGCCCGGAAGGAGTGTAAAAGTGCCTCTGGGTGCGCTAACCTCAAGCACGTCCTCGCGATGCACCTGAGTGTGGAGATATGTGCTGGCTACGCCCTTCGCTTCGCGCTTGATGCTCACGCGATAGCTGTCGAAGTTTTGAGGACCGGAGAGCGAATAGTTACGCAGCAACGGCGAGACGGTCTCATGCGGATGTAATCGAAGAACTACAAACTGTCCCGGCAGAGCCGGACTTAGTGGTTGTCCGTCGGCTGGCGTAAGCACGAATGACAGCACGCTGCTACTCTCGCGGTTTATGTGAGAAACTCGCTGCTGGCGGAACCCGGGCCACGCTGGCGGTGGTTCGTGCGTCGGTGCGAGTCCGGCATTGCCTATCGATGGCCCCTCTTCCTCCTTTTCGAGCATGGCTCGAAAGGATGCCTGCCACCCGGGGCTCAACGCTGAAATATTCAGCGCGCGTCGTAGTTGATCAGGAGAATGGCCAGAAAGATAGAGCAATGCATCGGCTTCAGCTACGGTCATGTTCATCGGGCCATCTGCAACCTTGACGATCTCGTCCTCGCTTCCGACATCACCTTCTTCCAGAACGCGAAAGTAGAAGCCGGGCCTGTGATGCGCCACGAGGAGCGATGCCATACGAGGTTCGTTCATGCGAATACCGACGCGGTAGCAAGTAACGCGTGGCTGAGTCACTTCGAAGAGGGCGTTCCCGATCCGATACCGATCTCCAATGCAGACCTCATCGTCGGGGAGACCATCGACTGTGAAATTTTCGCCGAACTGTCCAAATGTGAAATCGCTTCTCCGGAGTTGTTTTTCCCAATAGCGGTAAGAGTGGATTTGGTATAGGAAGACTGCGCGATGCTCGCCTCCGTGACCTGCAAGATCGCCCTGGCCATCGCCTTCAATGTTAATACGTCGCACGAAACGCCGCCCTTGAACGGGACTCTTGCATATCCCGGTGTGGACTATCTTCCCTTCCCACTCGATATCGCGTGGGAGACCGACGTTCACTGACAGTAGTCGGGCCATTGAATCACCTCTTCACTGGGCAGGCAACGATGAGACGATGTTGAGTGTAACCTCGTTCGACTGCACCACCAGATTATTGTCGGCGTCCTTGCGATACACCCGCACGGTGTACTGTCCCGGCTGGCTGAGATGTACCAGCTTCGACAGATGAGCCGTCTGAACCACAGTGCCGCCCGGCGGTACCTGATCTACGGTTCGGGAGTCTGAAGCACCTGAGCTATTGACGATGTTCTCTCCCATCAAGCGACCCGCGGCATCGCGAACGAGGAAGATGAATGAGAACTCCGGGTTTTCCGTGCCCGGACGATGGGCAAACAGAATTGGATGATCTGAGACATTCGTCAAAGTAATCATCACGCGTGCATCCTCACCTATTTGCAACTTGTTCGCGAGAGCACTGATCGAAATTGCGAATGATCCCTGCGAAATGCTCCGCGGCGAAAGCGGAGGAGGCACCGCCGGTAGCTGCGGGTGCGGTGAACTCAGTGGTGGTGGTGTCGTTGATGGGAGGACGATTGGCGGTGTCTGCGAAATTGTTGAGTTTGCCGTCTGGGGAATGGGTTTGGTATTTGAAACTATGGGTAAACCAGGCGCGGGGGAGGGTGTCGAGGTCTTGGGTATAGGTAACGGTTGAGCGCTCGACTGAACTACTGGAGCCGGAGGAGCCACCGTGACACGCGTGGGCGCAGGAGATAGGGGCACTGGTGCCGGTTGAACCGGTAGGACCGAAGACGCGCTCGTCCCAACCGTGGGCATTGCGTGAGGCGGTTGCGTTCTCGCCGCTTCTGGCGCAGTCGATGCGACAGTCTGAGATGGCGCTCGGCCGGATTGCGGCTTTGTCGGCTCGGGTGCCTTTGCGATTCCAGTCGGCTGCGGCGCACCCGGTGCATACCGGTTTGTCTTCGTCCACTTGTCGCACCAGTCCCCGACCGACTCGTACCATAGCGTCGCATTCTGCGGTCGATCTTCCAGAAGCGCCTCGTCAGGAAGATTCACTATCCGGCTTTGCACATTAAGGCGTTGCAGCGCGGTATAGAGCTCTTGCGACTCCGATACATCCAGCCGGTTGTCGCGCTGCAAATGAATCACAAGGGTCGGGGTCCTGGCGTTTTGGATCGATGGCAACTGCGACCACTGCTGCATCCTCTTTGAGTCTGTTGAATCAGTCACTCCGAAGGTGTTCTCAGGGTTGAACATTCCGTCATGCGTCACGATGCAAGCAAATCGATTGGTATGGGTTAAAATCCAGTCCGCCATGTACGCGCCAAAGCCCGTGCCAAGCGTGCACTCGCGCGCCTTATCAATATAACTGTAGTGCTGCTCAGCATAGTCGAGACCTTTCATCAGATCAGAATAGACTTTCTCGTCCGACTCACCATTGAGCGCTTCCACAAAGGCCTGCCCGTACCCAGTCGATCCTCGAGGATTCACCATGACAACCACATAACCGGCGGCGGCCATCAGCTGAGGATTCCATCGGTAACTCCACGCGTCTCCCCACGCTCCCTGGGAGGCTTCATGAATTAAAAATTTCACTGGATATTTCCGGGAGGGGTCGAACCCCGGTGGCGGGATCAAAAAACCCTGCACCTTTGTGCTGTCTGCCGCTACGAACCAAAAAGACTGCATTTTTTGAAGAGAGAGTGTCTCGAGCAGATTGTCGTTCAAATGAGTCAAAGCTTCGGGTGCAACTGGGACTGCACGATCTACGGGCGGATTTGCCTTGTCTGCCGCAAGGGCCAACTTCAGGCCTATTTTTTGTTGCTTGACCTCGGGGGCATCGTCGGCGAGGATTCTGAGGCTTGTGCGAAAGATCTCCGGCGGCCGCTCAGACCTCATCGAGGTTGAGACGAGCCACATTCCGTCGCTTGAGATCTGAAGTCCGCCGGATTCGGAATTCGTCTGTGACACCAGCAACGTGAGATAACCGGTTGGCATGGCGACGTAGTGGATCGTGTTTTCGTCGGCTACTGCGGCGGAATAGATCTGTGACTTTCCACGATCGCGGGCAGCAAAGAAGATCGATGCCGAATCCGAAGCCCAGGTAAACTCGTCGATCCTGCGGTCAAAGTTCGGTAACGCTTCGCTGATCGTTCCCGAACGCCGATCGAGGAGCATTAACCTGAACTCATCGTTCTTATGTCCGGCGCGCGCCTGCGAACGAAATGCCAGCCATTTTCCGTCCGGCGAGTAGGCTGGCGCGTCATTGCTTTCCGGAGAGACCGAAACCCTCTCCGGCCGGGCGGCCGCATCATTTAGTCTCAATACAAAAACGGCATTGTTCGTGCTCCCTTCAGAGGAGCGGTCGAGGTGGGCGACGAAAGCGGCCTCCATTGAATCTGGCGCCCACGCATACCCGATTGGAATAATCACTTCGGCGTCGCCGATGCTTCGGCGTGGAGTCAGGTCGCGTATCGCATTGCCGTTCGCGGCAAACACCACCAACATGTGGCTGCGCTTCGACCCAGAATGATGATCGCCCGTTCGGTATGGCGGGCGATCCCTGTTTCTCTCCTTGTCGAAATTCGTACCTGCGGCTTCGTCCTTTGCCTTGTCACACAAGTCCTCCGCAGCCCATGTCGATTCGTCGCTGCACTCCGGATATACGCGAGATGTAAACAGAATCCGTTGGGAGTCCGGCGACCACACAGCGCCATCGGCCTCGGTAGCTACGTTCGTGAGACGCTTCGGCGCGCCGGGCTTGCCTGCCGTGTCGTCCCAAGGCGCAACAAATATCTGTGAGCGGTTCGTCTGCGGGTCGCTTGCAATAAACAGCACCATCCTGCCATCAGGCGAAAACCTGCCTCCAAACTCTCCATCCCTGCCAGATATGATCTGACGCTCGTGGGATCCGGACACAGTTGCGGCGGTTGTGCCAGTCAGCGGGACCACCCATAGATGATTCACCATCGAATTATTATTGAGATCTGCCTCTGTCGCGGAAAACATCACCCATTTGCCGGACGGAGAGATTTGGGGATCGCTGACTCGCTTCATCCGCTCCAAATCCTCGAATGTCATGGCCCGCTTCGGCATCGACGTGGCCGATGCGGTGCTAACCTGGCACCACCCTAGGACCGAGGTGCCAACGGTCGTCACGGCCAGCAACACAACTCGGATTATTCGGTTCCTCATTGCGCCACTTTACTCCTCGCTTTTGCGAAGTGTGATTACACGCGCGGACAAGCAGCACCTCTGCGGATGCGTCCACGAGGATAACAATGTTTCCTCGTCCTCGACGAGGTTCGAGTTTGATAGCGTGAAGCTATCCATTTCAGTAGTGAATTATCAAGGTGATACGTTTCCACTGAGCGCTCGTTCGCCTTAGTTGATGGGAGTTGCGTTGCGCTGATCAAGCGTTATGGAGTTCGGACCGGGGTTGAGCTGGATCGGCTGGCCCCAGACAAGGGCCTGATTGTTGTAGCGCGTTGAGATCATGAGGTAGTAGATGCCTGGAGCAACGCCTGGGAAGTTGCCAGTGCCGTTGGCGTCGGCCCGGACTGCGGAGGCGGCGTCAGCTTTGACGGCTTCGATGATCTTCTGGCATTCGGGGGTGCGGCTGGAGCAGGTGTTTGCGACGAACTTGTAGGGGGACATGCCGGGTGGGACGGTCAGACCCGCTTTGGCAATGATGTTGGCGTAGCTGTCGCGGAGCAGAGTGTAGGGGTGGCCCGCAAGAGGATTGGGAGCGCCCGGCTGTGGGGCAAATCCGGAGGTGATCGCTAGGGTGGCGTTGCCGAGGGCGGCTCCGGAGGTGGAGAGAGTGCTGGGTCCCCTGGGCGCAGGCGGAGCTCCGGCCGCAGCGGAGGCGACCATCGTTGAGGCAGATCCTCCGCCTGAAGGGATGGTCTGGCTTGGAGTGAGACGGGCGAGGTTGCAGGTCTGCTCGAAGGGGGCGAAGGTGAAGTTGTCGTTGTTGTCCTGGCCGGTTACAGTGCGGCCGTGAACCTGGTAGGGACCGTCGCTGCCTGGGTCGAGAGAGCCGTCGGACTTGAAGGCAAGTGTGAGTGGGTGGTCGGGGGCGTTGATTTTGACGACCGCCCCGGTTCCGCCAGGCTCGACGGTGTAGGGATAGGCGCGGGCAGCGTCTGGGCCGCAGCCGAGGATTACAGATTCGGGGAAAAACTGAACACTGAAGCCGGTTGATGCGGCGAAGATGCCATGCATGCGGATGCCGGGAGGTGTCGGTGGGCCTTTGTCGCCACCGAACATACCTTTGAGCAGGTCGGTTTGCATCGTCTGTATGCCAACCCCCGCGCCTCTAGAAGAAAGATTGAGCGCGGGACAGGTGGCTCGACGAGGGGAGAAGGTTGTTTGGGCGGGGGTGTAGGTGCTTTGGGTGGTGGTGCTCTTGAGCGAGTAGGAGCCCCCATCGTTAGTGAGGTTGGGGTCAGTGGCGTGCGTGCGAGCGTCCAACTCGGTGAGCGGTTGATAGGTTGTGGCATTGTGGGTCTCGGTGTGACCGGGGGTGGAGGTGCCTCCTGTGGAACCGCCAGCTACAACTCCATCGATGGTGACGGGACCGGGACCGACGATGGTTCCATCGGCGCGGAGGGTGAGAATGAGGGGCTTCGGTTTGGTGTCGATGACGATGACGGTTCGATCGCTCTTGAAGTCGATGGTGTAGTTCTCTTGATTGGGTGAGAGGAAGGAACAGTTGACCAGAACGCCGCCGTCGATGAAGTCGAGGCGCCAATGTCCCGCGCCCTCGAAGACGCCGGCCATGTTCGGCCCCGGAGCGGGCGGCTTCTCAGCGCCGGGAAGGACCTGGGAGAGCATCTGGCCAAAGGCACCGACGAGCGAGTTGCCAAGGCATGAGGATGGGAGCCGTCCTGAGGTCACGCAGCGGTTTGTCGTGCGCTCCTCTGGAGTCCTGGGTTTCTGTGGTTGTCCGACGGGGACGGGCTGCGTCGCGGCAGTAAGTTGGTCGTTCGCCTTCTGCACATTCGCGTTATAGAGGTCCTGCTGCTTCTTCTGAAAAGCATGTGCGGCGGCAAGCTGTTGCGTGGTTGGTTGCTTACAGGTGGGAAACAACGTCTTCAATGCTCCACGTGTCATCGTGGTGTACTGCATCAGTCCGTTCGGCATGACTTTATCGGGATGCCCAACCATGCAGGTGGTGTTGTCGGAGAGATCTCGGATATTGCAGTTCTCGATGAAGATTCGTTCGCCGTTGCAGACGTAGGTGATACCGGGGGTGAGGTCTTGCGCGGCGGCGAGGGCAGCGGCGAAAACGCCGAACAGGATGACGATGCTCGGCTTCAGGAGAAGATTTCTTTTGTCTCGGTGGATCGAAGGGATGAGTCCCATATGATCCCCCTTGTCTTAGAAGTGCGGCAACATCGCCGGGAGAGGTACCGTCGAGTCCACGAGTCCCTGGGAGAGATCACATAGTAGAACGTGGAGGAGATAAAGAACAAGCCGCCTTGACGCGGATGGCGACGGAATCCGCAGGAAACGAGCGAACGGCTAATCTACGCGCGGCTCTGCAAAAATAACAAAACAAATTGGGAGCTGACGATGGTTAGTTCCTGATCATAGGCAACCACCGGGCAGATTATGCAATTTAAGGCGTAGTTGCATTCAATAGCAGTTCTACTGAAGGCACGACCATATCGAGCAGAACTGCTTGCGGAGCCTCCGCCGATTTCAGGAAGGAGAGCTGTTGCTGTCGGACGGCTGAGCTCACTGGCTTGTGGTTTTGCAAAGAATCCAGCGCAGAAAGACCAATTACCGCCGTTTGATTCAGGGTGCGCGAAACTGGCTCCAGTTCGGCGGTCAGATCGGAGTGGGGCAATATCGGTTGCAGCCTGGCATCATTATCTCGCCAGAGAGTGAGCCACTCGCGCGCTTGTGCCCACTGCTCAGGACTAGCCTTCCCTGCTGCGATCAGCGAAGCGAGACGTTGAAATTCGCGAGCCCGGTTGCTTTCGGGGGGCACCGCATCAACCATCCTGTTGAGTGGAGTGAAGCTGTCGTAGCTGGCCAGCGATTCGCGAGCGTATTCCTTCGGTGGTTCGAGTGCGCTGGCAAGAACTTTCAACGAAGTCACATCGTTCGCTCCGACCATGCGCTGAAGCATCTGCTCATGGATTGCCTCGTAAGTCTGACCACTATGAGTGAGATCGTTCGAGACGATTGCGAGTCGGCGATACATCGAGCCCACATCAGTAACTTCTTTTGGGGACCATAGACGCTCGGCGATAGCGGCGGTGCGTGGCCAGATGCGGCTTCCTACGGTTTCCGGTGTCACAAACTCAGACCACATCGTCGCTTCGCCGCCGAGGATGTTACGCTGCTGCTCTGGAGTGAGCTTAGCCGCTGCCCCCGCGAGCGGATCGGCTGCGTAGTGTTGAGACGCGGGCTGGTTGAGGTCGATATAGTAGCCGGCGGAGAGAATGCCACGATTGCCACGCTGTGCTGCCTGGGCGAGCGAATCGGGCCCTCTCCACGACTGAATGACAACGTCCTTCGGGGTATCGGGCTGCAATACCTCGTCCCAGCCCATCGTGATTTTCCCGCGCTTGGTCACCAGTTTTTGAACACGGCTCGTAAAGTATGCCTGTAAAGCGGCGTTGTCTTTAAGGCTATGTTCGCGCATGTACTGTTGAATGCGAGGATTTGCGTCCCACTCTTTGCCGTTGCACTCATCGCCACCGATGTGGAAATAAGCATCGGGGAACAGGGATGTCATCTCGCCTAGAAAAGCATCGAGAAACTCGTAGGTGCTTTCACGGGTGGGATCCATTGCGGGATCGAAGATGCCCCATTTTCGCTCTATAAGGTAAGGGCCTTTGCCGCTTGCAAGGTCGGGGTAACCAACGAACCAGGCTGTGGCATGGCCCGGCATATCGAATTCGGGAATCACGCGGATCCCGCGATCGCGAGCGTATGCGATGATGTCGCGCACCTGGTCCTGCGTGTAGTAGTTTCCGTCTGATCCCTTCTCTTGCAGGAGAGGATAGACCTTGCTCTCGATGCGAAATCCCTGATTCTCCGAGAGGTGCCAGTGAAAGACATTCAGCTTTACGGCTTCCATTCCATCTAAAGTCTGGCGAACGACGTCGAGCGGCATGAAGTGGCGGCCTGAGTCGAGCATGAGGCCCCGCCATGGGAACCGGGGAGCATCATCGATGGTTACGGCAGCGACAGAGAATCCTTGCGGCGTCGTGTCTACTAATTGAAGAAAAGTTTGTAGGCCGTGAAGAATGCCAAGCGGATTTGGCGCACTGAGTGTCACCTGAGTTGGAGAGACCGCGAGATGATAGGACTCGTCCTCACCCATTTGTTGGATTTCTTTGCTCGGTCCTTTAGTTTTTATGATGAACTTTGGCTGGCCCGGACGATCGTTGAGCCAAAGGGGAATCCCTGTTTTGCTGGTGAGGTTTGCGAGGAAGCGGTCCTTTGCGCGCTCGAGGCGTGGTTCGGTGTAACCCTCGATGCGGACCTGAAAAGCGCCGTCGACAACGAAGCTGCCAGTGCCTGGAGCCGCATGCGCCGGGAGCGGCATGATGGATAAGTGTGTGTCTGCCTGAAGGGTTGCGCTTGTTGTAAAGAGCAAGGTCGACGTGAAAACAGCCAGCAACAATCGTCCAGACAGCATTCCGAGTTGTCCTCCAAGAGCGTATCGATGTTATGTCGTTAGGCGCATGCTTCTATAAACATGCGGCCAGTTAGAAAACAAATTTTCCAGCCAGTTGAAGAATACGTGCATTGTGGGCCGCTGTCGCTGTCAGAAAGCCGTCGGAGGCACAGGCGGAGGCACCATAGCAGTCTGCGGTGGCGTCGATTGTGCTCCATTGAGTGTGATTGAAGACGTTGAATGCCTCTGTGCGGAACTCGAAGTGCATGCCCTCACGAACGGCAAAGTTCTTGAACAAACCCATATCGAAGTTCGTGCGAGCGGGAAGGTTGAGAACGTTGCGACCCGCGTTGCCGTAAGTCAGCCCCTGCGGCGCAGCAAAGGCATCACTGTTGTAGAGACGAGGACCGAGTTGCCCGCCGGGATGTCTTATCCCGACCTTGCCGTGGATGTGTCCAACGATGTCCGGATAGGATTGAACAGAACTTCCCTGGCTGGTGGCGAATGAATTTCCTGTGCCTGCATTGTCTGCGATGATCGAATTGGTAACGCTGAAGGGAGTGCCGGTTTGGAAGCTGGTCAGATCAGAGATCTGCCACCCTCCGAGTAGAGAGTGCAGGAGTCCTGGACGGGTAAAGAGTGGAATGTCATAGACGAGACTTACTGCGAGAATGTGTCGTTCGTCGAAGTTCGAACTGGCCCTGCTTTGGCCGAGGTTATAGCTATTGACGATTTCAGTGTTGCCATAACCGCCGGCCGAACCGTCGTCAATCGAGTGACCATAGGTGTAAGCTACGCTGCCGTTCAAGGAGCCGAAGTACCGGCTAAGTCCGATCTGCAAGGCATCGTAGCTCGAGTTGATGACGTTTGCGGAGTTATTGATACTACTTAGACCTGTAAATGGCCGGAACTGATCAGCAGAGGCACCGCAGGCAATTTCGAGACGAATTGCAGCATCGCCAGTCAGCGCCTGCCCGTTTACCGTGTTTGTGTTGCAGTCGTTGGCAGAGATTGCCTGGCCAGGACCATAGGGATTCTCAGACGCTGACAGCGGTCTGAGCTGATTGAGGTCGTACCAGGTGGGTAGATGCCTCCCGAGACTGCCTACATACGCTACTTGCATCACGGTGTGGCTTGGCAGCTCACCCTGAACGGCCAGGTTGTATTGCTGCACGTAAGGCCAGACTGCATGAGTGGGGATGGCGAATACTTGCAGCGGGAACTGCAGAGGAGTTCCGCCTGAGACGTTGTATCCGTTGAAGTTGTACCTGTTCGGAGTCTGCACTACTGGAGCCGACCCCTCCAAAGCTTCGGAGTTGCTTTCATTCCCATTGGTATGTTCGAAATAAATGCCAAAGCCACCGCGGACCGAGAGCTTGCCGTTACCAAAGACGTCGTAGGCGAAGCCGAGACGCGGGGCTGGATTGAAGAGGTGGCCGGACATGCAACCAGAGTAGACACCGTTGAGACCGCAGGAGACGACACCGTTGAAGATGTTTCCAGAGCCCGGTATGAGTGCTCCTGCCTGACCCGTCACCGAACCGTCTGTGTCGATGGCCGGCGCGTTCGCCGCGTTCCATGTCGCCGGCTCGAAGTTTCCAGACTGGTTGCTGATGTCGTGATAAGTGCCAAAGAGGCTAAGGCGAATACCGAAGTTGAGGGTAAGTCTGTCGGTGGCACGCCAGTTGTCCTGAATGTAGGGCTCAACAATTTTGTAACGGTTGTAGTACTTCGGCTGGGCCGAGGTTTGTGTGAATTGAGCGACATGTCCAGCAAGTAGATCAGCGAACGCATTTCCCGTGCTCACTCCCGACGAAGTGCTAAAGGTAAACGTTCCCTGGTTGTTACCCGTCGAGGGTTCATTTTTCTGGGCCGCGATAAGACTGGCTCCGAAGATAAGCGTGTGACGCTTCAGCGTCTTGGTGACGTCGTCGCGGTAGGTGTAGGTAGGGTTCGAGTTCTGCCAGGGGAAGTAGCCCGTGGTCTCGCTGAATCCTCCGCCGTATGCCGCGTCTCCCTGTACGGAGATTGAAGGCAGAACGTTGCCGTAGCCGTTGGCGAAGAAACCGTTTCCGGAGAAGTTGTCGCGGCCAATATTCGGCGTGGTGTTGATAAGTGTGATGTGATCTGTCGTGTAGTCGGCGACAAACTCGTCAACCAGCGTTGGCGAGGCGGCGTATGTGAGGCTCGCCACCATGTCGATGCCAGGTCCGGCGAAGCTATTTTGGACGGTCGGGAACGAGCCCGACTGAAACGTTGGAGGTGTGCTTGTGGTAGACCATGAGTCGTAGATGAAGCGGTAGAAGCCGCGCACTTTTTCGCTAAAGACCTGGTCAATGCGGAACAGTTCTTCGCGATTAGTGGTGAGCTGCGAGGGAGATGCAGTGAAGAACGAAGACGTACCTGAGCCGGTGTTTGCTGCCGGGATTAGCACGAGAAGAGCCTGACCGTTGGGATCGAGCGGGACCTGATTATTGGCGAAGTAGGAGCCGGTTGTTGGATCTACGGGACAACTAGGAAAATCCGCGGTATCGACAGAGCTGCCAGGAGTAGGACAGAGATCCGAAAAATTTCCACCGCGCTCAGCGTTCGACGGGACCTGCTGATTGAAGAAAGTGCCAGGAACATTCTCGTGACGAAATTCTTGCGAATAAAAGAAGAAGGTCTTCCGCTCCGCTGGAGTGTAGATATGAGGGATGTAAACCGGCCCACCGATCGTAAATCCGTAGTCATGCTTTTTGTAAGTTGGAACCGTCTGAGCAAAGTAGTTTCGCGCGTTGAACGCATCGTTGCGGAGAAACTCGAATACGTCGCCATGCAAACGTTCGGTGCCGGACTTCGTCTGCGCCTGGACGGTGCCGGATGCGTTGCGGCCATATTGGGCGCCATAGTTCGAGGTAAGCACTTGAGTCTCGGCAATGGCGTCGACGTTGGGGTAGACGTTGAGGGTGGTATTGCTTCCATTGTCCATGATGCTCGCGCCATCGAGCTCCCAATTGTTGTACTGTGGGCGACCGCCGTTCAAACTGTATTCGACACTGCCTGCTACGCCCGTCTCGCCCTCATCCTGGTCAGTCTGGCTGACGACACCGGGGGAGAGGGTTACGAGCTGACTGAAGTTGCGACCATTCAAGACTATCTGTGTAATCTGCTTGCCTGTGATAGTGAACGAGATCTCCGGCGACTCTGTCTGGACCGCTCCCAGGTCGCTGCCGCTGACCTTCACCTCGGTGGAGGTGCTACCAACTGAGAGTTGCGTGTCGACTCTCTCTTTGCGGGATACACGAACGACGATGCCGGTCGCTTCGAATTTTTCGAATCCCGGTGCCGTAATCTGGAGGTTGTAAGTCCCGGCGTCAAGAGCGGGAAGAGAATACTCTCCGGCCGAGTTTGTACTCACCGTAATACTCGTTCCCTGAGCCGTGTTGGTCAGCGTCACGTTGGCATTCTGGATGGCAGCTCCGCTCGGGTCTGTGACTGCGCCGTTGATCGCGCTGGATTGTTGTGCAATGGCCACTGCCGGCAATAGCGAAAGCAACGCAATAACGAGGTAGCGGAAGATGCCTCGCGGCGAGGCCGCATGGGTGAGCAGGGAGGTGTTGGACTTGGGAGAACAAAGTGAACTATGGGAACGCATGGGATTGAATGCCTCCAGAAATGAAGAAGCTGCCGATTCTAGAACTCTGTTGCAACGGACTACCCAGCCCAATCAGTATCGCTATGCTCGGCGTGCCACCCATATTAGAACGTTTGAATAGTCTGTCAAGAAAAAGTTTTATTGGGATAAAAATTGTTTGGCTTGAATGAGTATCGACCCATCGGGTTATCTTTGACTGAAATTGTTCTTGAAGACTCCAACTACTTGAATCCCCAAGCGCAATCTCGATACTTGCTGTCGTTCGGTCTGATGATCGCGAGTGGCAGTCAATATCTCCACTCAGCTCCTGCAACCTCGTTAGCGGGCAAATGGGTGACGCTCTTATTCGTACAGAATGCCACCAAGTCCACGCAAGATCCCGCAACTATCTTTTCCCAAGGGGCACAGGCGTTGAAGGACGGCGAGCTCCGCAGGGCAGAAGAGCTTTTTCGACGAGTCATCGCGCTCGATCCAAAATCTGGTGCGGCACACATCAACCTCGGCGTTACCTACATGCGCGAGCGACGCTGGGACGATGCGTTGGCCGAGTTACATCAGGCAGAGACACTCTCTCCCAAAACCCCTGGCATTCAACTCAACATTGGGCTGATCTATTACCGCAAGAACGATTTTGATGAAGCTATTGAGCCCTTCTCGAAGGTCTTGAAATTAGAGCCAAATTCGCTGCAGGCAAGCTATCTGCTGGGCTTGTGCTACTTTTTTACGAATCGATATAAGACTGCCGTGGAGACACTGGCTCCTTTATGGAAACAGGAGTCGACCAACTTGAACTACCTCTATGTGCTGAGCATTGCGGCGAATAAGTCGTCCAATACACCGCTACAGAAGCAGGCCTTCGACCAGATGATTGCAATCGGACAGAATACTCCGGAGTTCCATTTGTACGCGGGGAAGGCGTGGCTGGCGGGACACGACACAGACCAGGCACTGGAACAATTCCAGATGGCTGCCGCAGCGAAACCGGATCTTCCTTTGGTGCATTATTTTCTGGGACGGACCTACCTTGAGCGCTACGCCTATTCCGAAGCTGAGGCAGAGCTGAAAAAAGACGCGTCCATTGAGCCAGAGTTCGCATATAGCTACGAAGAGCTTGGTCTTCTCTACGCGAAGCTGGAGCAGCCCGAAAAAGCAGAGATGTCTTTTCGCAGAGCGATTGAACTCAACCACGAGTTAGTGAACTCCTACTTCGGCCTGGCCAAGTTATACCGGGACTCGTCGCGCTACAGTGACGCACTGCAGATGTTGGACCATGCAGAAGCCCTTGCGCCTCAGAGCGCGAGTATTCACTACACGAAGGGACAGGTGTTGGCTCGTCTTGGAGAACGGGCACAGGCGCGTCAGGAGTTCGATACGGCCTCGAAGCTTCTGAAATCCTTCAACGATCGCCTACAGCAAGATCCTTCGGGAGATCAATCTGCCGACGCGCAGAATGCCGCGCAGCAATAGTCCAGTTGGACATTGGGAAATGTGCGGAAGGATCTTCACGTTAAAATCGGCAAGGATTGCTGCCCGAGAGAGTGTGCTATAACTTCAGCATCTTAACGTAACGACTCACTAGTCTATGCGCAAAACCCTGAACTCTGGAAGAATCACGCTCGCCGATGTAGCACGCGAGTCCGGATTCTCCTCTTCCACCGTGTCAATCGTTCTCAACGAAGCGCCGCTCTCCCGGTATGTAGCGGCGAACACGAAGTTGCTAATCAAAGAGACGTCGAAGCGGCTCGGCTATCGCCCGGACGCATTCGCGCGTTCGCTTCGCCGACGCAGGAGCCTGACCATCGGCATCATGGTGTTCGATATCTCGGACCCCTACTGCACGCTCATTCTCAAAGGCATCCACAAGACCTTGCAGCCGACTGGTTACCTGCCGATCATCATGGACGCTCATAATGAACCGAAGCAGTTCGAGCGCTATCTTGAGATGATGCTTGAGCGGAGGCTCGAGGCCTTGATCATCGTTGCCAACTGGCTGTTTGTCGATGTCGAAATGCTTGGCGAACTCGAAAGAGAACGGATCCCAATGGTGATGGTGGGCCGATCGATACCGATCGGCTCTATGAGTTCGGTGATGGTTGACAATGAGGCCGGCGGCTATGCCGCGCTGCAACACCTCTACAAGCTAGGCCACCGTAAGATTGCATTTGTTCGCGGGCCGATGAAGTTGGAAGACAGCAGCCAGCGCTTTGATGGCATGATGAGATTTGCGCAGGAGGTTGGGATGAGGATCGAACCGCAGTTGGTCGTTGACCTGCCGAATGCGTCAGATCCTCTCTCAGGATTCTATGAGGGCTGTCGGCTCACGAACGAATTGCTCGCGACGGGTAAATCGTTTTCGGCGATCGCAGCGTTCGATGACCTGACCGCATTTGGAGTGGTGCGAGCATTGCATGAGCAAGGAGTTGGAGTACCTGAGCAATGTTCGGTTATCGGCTTCGATGATGTGCCTCATGCGGCACTCTTCAGCCCGGGGCTGACGACGGTGCAACAGCCAATGGAAGAGATGGGCCGAATTGCTGCGCAGCGCGTACTGCGTGGAATCGATGCGCTCGGCGAAGATGCGCAAGGTGCCGTCGACGATGGACACACACGATTGGTTCCAACCGTTACCGTGCGCGAGTCGACAGGCAGACCACGCAAGTAGCGAATCTGAAGAACTCGTCTACCAACTTCGAAGCAAAAATGTTTTCATTGACATTCGGCGGGAAATAATCTTAGCTTGACTCTCTATTCAATCGTTGTAATACATATGTGCAATAAATGTTTTTCCGTCCACGTCTCATGAGGAGCTAGGCCGGCGAGGCGGTCCAGAAAAGCTGCATGACATTTGGTACATGATGGAAATGACTCTGGAGGTTTCAAAGTCGATGATTCTTTATAAGCAATCCGTAAACTGCTTTGCTATGCGCGGCGCGCTACTAATAGCGTTCCTGTGGGTTGTCAATTTGTACGTGACGCCCGCACTTGGTGCGACCGATTCGTCATCGACTAGCATGCCGCTCAAGGCCGGTTGGACAGTTCAGTCCGATTGCAAAATCCACGGCGACGGCGCCAAGCTCTCTACCTCTGGTACACATACCGAGGGTTGGTACAGTGCGACTGTTCCGGCTACCGTGCTTGCGGTACAGGTTGCCGCGGGCGAGTTCAAGGATATCTTCGTTGGCACAAACCTGCGTTCGATTCCGGGCACCTCTTATCCGCAGGGGGAAAACTTCTCCAATCTCGACATGCCGGCCGACAGCCCTTATCGCTGCGGCTGGTGGTATCGGAAGGTCTTCAACATCTCCGCCACGGAACGCGGAAAGACCTTTTGGATTCGCTTTGGCGGCATCAACTATCGGGCGAACGTCTGGTTGAACGGCCAGAAGATTGCGGACTCGACACAGGTGCAGGGTGCTTACCGCACTTATGAATTCAACGTTGCGAAAGCGGTGAGGCCTGGCGAAGAAAACGTGCTCGCCGTCGAGACCTTCGCGCCGACCCCGACCGATCTCGGCATCAACTGGGTCGACTGGAACCCCTGCCCCCCAGACAAAGATATGGGACTTTGGGGACCTGTCACTCTGATAACGAGTGGCCCGGTCGTAGTACGATCGCCAATGGCGACGAGTCACTTCCCCGGCGATTCCTTACAAACAGCAGAACTCACCGTTCGCGCGGAGGTCAGCAACACAAAAGATCATCCGACAAGAGGGCGACTCGAGGGTACCGTCGCAGGCATAGCTATCTCGCAATCTGTGACGCTGGATGCCGGCGAAACGAAGACGATCACCTTCGCACCAGAAGATTTCTCACAGCTACGGGTCAAGAACCCTCGCATCTGGTGGCCGGCCGATGTAGGTGCTCATCCGCTGGAGGCATTGACCCTCCGATTTGTTCTGGATGGCGCTGTCTCGGATGAGCAAAGTGTTCATTTCGGCATTCGAGAAGTGACGTCAGAACTTACGGCAAAAGGTTACCGCTTGTTTCGTGTCAACCAACATCCAATTCTGATACGCGGTGCCGGATGGTCGCAGGATATGCTTCTACGCCAGCAGCCTGAACGACTGGCCGACGAGTTTCGAATGGTGCATGACATGCACCTAAACACAATTCGACTTGAAGGCAAGATGGAGACGGACGAATTCTTTCGTCTCGCAGATGAGCAGGGCGTGCTGGTGATGGCAGGATGGTGCTGCTGCGACCATTGGGAACACTGGAATAAGTGGACTCCAGAGACTTTGGACGTTGCCACCGCGTCACTGAGATCACAGATACTACGGATTCGCAGCCATCCGAGCTTGATCGCGTGGCTAAATGGCAGTGACAACCCGCCGCCAGCCAACGTAGAGTCCGCTTACCTGAAGGTTCTCGCCGAAAGCTACTGGCCGAACGCTATTCTGTCTTCAGCGACAGCCACTCCGACCACTGTAAGCGGTCCGAGTGGCGTGAAGATGACGGGGCCATATGATTTTGTCGCGCCATCCTACTGGCTCGTCGACTCTCACTATGGGGGAGCCCATGGCTTCAACACCGAGACTAGTCCCGGTCCAGCGATTCCCTCGCTGCAAAGCTTGAAGAAGATGTTGCCGGCCGATCACCAGTGGCCTCGGGATGCGGTTTGGGGATATCACGCAGGCGGTGAAGGATTCCAGAATCTTAATGCGTTCAACGACGCCATGAATGCTACCTACGGCGAGGCTAAAACGCAGGAAAGATATAACCAGATTGCACAGTCGATGGCCTTCGACGGAGAGCGCGCTATGTTTGAAGCCTATGGCCGCAATAAGTACACCTCCACCGGAGTGATCCAGTGGATGCTCAATAATGCATGGCCTTCAAGCATATGGCATCTCTATGACTACTATCTGGATGCGGGCGGCGGTTACTACGGAACAAAGAAAGCTTGCGAGCTGTTACATGTGCAGTATTCGTACGACGATCACAGCGTGTATGTCGTCAATAGCCTCTATGTCGCATCGCCTGGGTTGACTGCAGTTGTCCATGTGTATGACCTTGGTTTAAAGGAGCTCTTCGCTAAATCAAGCAGCGTCGATGCAAGCCCAGATAGCGCGGTGAAGGCGATCGACATTCCGCAGGAAACCTTTCAACCTGAGTCAGGCACCTACTTCGTTCAGCTCGAATTGAAAGACGCAAAAGGCGCGACCGTCAGCAGAAACTTTTACTGGGTGCCGGGAAGGTTGACGGAGTTCGACTGGGCAAAGACGGACTATACTCATACGCCGGCTAAGATGTTCGAAGATATGACCGCGCTCGGTACCCTGCCTGCGGCGCATATTGTAGCGATTGCTCACACCTCAGCCAATCTGATTCACGTGCGTCTCTCCAATCCATCGAAGGCTCTGGCGTTCCAAGTCGCCGTCGAATTGGAGGACGAACACGGAGCGAAGCCTCCTCAGACAACATGGACGGATAATTACATTGAACTGATGCCAGGTGAAGAGCGCGAACTGACAGCTTCGATACCATCAGACACGATTGCAAGCGCAAACTCCAAGGAAGTTGCGGATTGGAAGGTGAAGATCGAGGGATGGAATACCACAGCTATCACCATCCCTTCGACGCGAATCAAGTAGGCTCAGAAGAGAGAAAGAGAAGGCCGAAGGCCGACTAAGCTGGATGACGGAAAGGTCGCACTCAAACGCAGCCTGCTGTATCGCGAGCTCGTTTCTCTACGGGATCATTCTGATACAACTGACGGCGCCGATGAATTATGGCATGCTACTCGCCTTCATGGGCGTCGACGTTGCTTTCAGCAGTTCTGGCCTGGCGTACGAAGGACTCAAACCCGTGGCTGCCCATACTGCTGTCCGGTTCCGGCTTCGTAGTGTGCTTCTCCTGTGGCTTAATCTTGGCCCAACCGCACGATGGGCGGGCACTCCTTGGGCAGTTCTGGGAATCGCTTGTGGCTGGTTCCCCGAAAGTAAATGTCCGCAGATAAGCAGCTCACAGGTACTTCATAGTTGAAAGTATGTCACCTCGCGGCGCACAATCTGCCTTCCGGTGTGTTTCATCAATCCCGCATGTGTGGTACTCATTGTTCGGAACTTCGTGGGATCATTGCGAAACAGCATCGGGGCCAGGTAATGGTAAATTGTCCGCGGACTGCGTCTGCTGAAGAAGACGATACCCGTCCCGAGTTCGGATGTGGTATTTTTGCAAGTTCTTTCCTACAAGCTTCACCGTGATAGTGCGCCAGCCCCGATTTGGGTTTGGCTGCGGATAATAGCTAAGGGTGTAGAGGTGGGCCAAGTCGTCCCGGATAGAGGAGAATGCCTGTTTTTCATCTCGCCAGCTCTTTGAGAAATAGGCTTTGCCACCAGTCACCTTACTCATGCGCTCAAAGACGGCAGTCGATACCGGCTCATCTTCAGCCTGTTGAGTACTGATCATGTAAATGATTGTTCCGGTGGACTGAGCCAACTCTGCCACGTCCTCCGGGGGAACCAGGCTCGCGTTGTCGGGGCCGTTAGAGAAGACAACAATGGCTTTCTTTCCTGTCAACCGAGCGGCGTCCTTAACGGTCAGCAAGAGGCTGTTATAGAGCGCCGCGTCATCACCGGCAACCGTATTGCGCACGCCACGTAGAACCTGCGACCGGTCGGAGGTGAGCGAGGCTACTCTGGACAGGTCACGGCTGTATGAGTAGAGCGCCACCTTGCTGACGCCTTCCAATGATCGGATGAAATCGGCGATAGAGTCCTGGGCGAATACAAATCCCCGGTACATGTAATTGCTGGTGTCGAACAGAATAAAGACGTTGGCTCCGGCCGCCCACAGATCTGGCATCTTCGCCTGATCGACAGCGGGTTTCGACACTACGTTCTGGACGGGCGAGTGGCCGTTCGATGGAGGAACGTCTATCAATCGCCGGGTCGGTTCGTTCCCTTCCTCAAATGTCGCTGCCTTTTCGGGGATTTTGTCCTCAGTGATTGAGAAGTCTTCCGGACCGAGACCGCTAACGTAATTTCCCTTTCCGTCAGTTACCGCGACGTTCAGCTGTACCAGGACGACGCTTACGCGAATGCGCGAAGTATCATTCTGGGCGGTACTGAAGCCTCCCCCGCAGAAAGGAAACGAAATTAGCCAAAGAAGCAGGAAATTTCTCTTCACTTTAATCCTCCTATCGTGTTCACATCGTTTGCCGACGGCACTAACTTAGTAGAAGTGACATTGACTCCGGGTAGCCCGGTCGTTTTGCCTTGGCGAAATTCTTCTCCCGTTTCCTGAATAGCGCGAAGGATTGCTGGCCAATCATCAGGCTCTGTCGCGAAGATCTTTGTGATTGCTCGGCGACTAAGCTCTGGAACAAGGCTGTTAAGTGCTACAGGGGAATAACCCATCTCATCGGCGAGGCGCGCCCAATACAAGTTGCTCGACTCCCAAGACTCCCCGAACAGGCGGCTGGAATAAGATCCAAAGAAAGGAAACGGCTTTACGTTGAGCAGCTGGCAGGCGTTCGTTCTCGCCAACGTCGGATGAGGTACACCAAAGTCTTTTGAGAGACGCTCCCAATTTACTTCAGCAGGATATCGTCGTCGGAGATCCTGGAGTTGTTGACTTGCAGGCCCCCACGAGACATTTTCGTCAGGAAATCTATTTCCGTATTCGGCCGCGAGGTAAGACGTTTCGGACGGGGTCATTCGCGGAAGCATGGCAGCCACATCTTCCTGACGAAGGAGGGACTGTTGAACTCGTTCCAACCGTTGGGAGGTTAACCGATCAGAGAGGATTGCGATCACTTTTTCCCTGAGTTGCGAGTTTTTCGTAGACGCTGTCAACAACTCTTCTCCGGATCTTTGATAAAGAGTGACGGCATGAAGTTCTACCGGAGTTACCGTCCACCAGCGCGGAAGCGTGGCACCGACCAAAAGCTCTGGCACTAAGTCTTTCCAGATTAGAGCCTGAACGTTTTCTGGAGAGAGAAAGTCCTGCTCTGTTGTTGCCAATGCATAAGACAGATCTACCAACGATCCGACTAGATAGGCTCCGCCCCCGGCAGGCGCTCCGATGCCCAACAACATAGGGGCGCTCCAGAGGCGATCCGGACTTTGGATTGAAAGTCCAAGAAAGTCATGGGAGCGAACAAAGAGTGGATTATGGTGAAGCATTTGAGCGCCGGGCGGTTCATAGTAGGCGTAGTTCAAACCGACTAGCGTGTCCCGCAGAAAAGGAGTGAGCTGGCCACGAGCTGTTTCAAGCTGCGCACTCGAACTGTGCTCCTTGATGACTTTCGTCAAATCTGTCCGTACCTGAAGTTCCGCGTGATGAGCAGTGTAGTTAGGAGGTGCCCAACTGATTTTCTCGCTATTGGTAAAGATTGGGCGCGGCAAGTCGAATTCGTGGAGCTCCGCTGCAAGTGGAAGCAGGGCGTCACTATTGCCTTTTCCCTGAGCAATCTCCTTCAGGCCATCACTAAGGGAAAATAGTGTATCAAGCGAAACCAGACGCTGGTCTTCCAAAACCGAGCTAATCCTTGCGACTAAAGCAACGTGTTCACGCTGACCATCGGGAGTCGCCTGATGCGGGCCTGCGAGCAGCTCAACAAGCTGTTCTTGAGAGAAGTCAGCCTTCGCACCGGCGGCTTGCAGAATTTCCTGAAGGGATTTTCGCGTATCGTCGAAGAGTTGGGTGGAGGAAGAGATTGTAGCGAAGGGTTCGATTACTTTTTGCCACGACGTATTCAGTTCGCTCTCTGGAATTTGTCCTTGGCGGGCGAAGATTTGCCAAAGTCCAACATTCGCCTGAAAAGCTCCGAGGGCATTACCGCGCAGAGTTTGATTGGAAATCTTGTCGATCACGTCGGCGGCATTCACGAAGAGGCCGATGCCTGCATCGTTCAATGCCGGAAACTCAGCGAACACCAGATACCAGCTGTTGAGTTTTGAAAACCGATCCGCCAACTGTCGTACTGTTTCAGGCGAAAGACGGTTGCCTGGCTGTCTTCCCCGGTCTAATTCACTCATCGTGAGGTAAATTTGGAGCGGTCCGCTGTCGCTATCCATCGAGGAAAGTGCAGTCATTGTTTCGAACAACTGTTCCGGGCGATCCCAACTTCGGGCGCGTTTGACCCAATTATGAACAATTTTAGATTCGGTCTTTTGGAGGAGGATTTCCTTCCAGACCTCGAGGTTTCCCGGCACGTGAGGTTCGCCGTTCGACTCCCATTGAACGCGGTTGAAAAGCACAAGAAGACCGGGTGCCCTAGGGAAGACGCCCCTGACGGCATTGGTGCCAGAAGCGGCTTTCCAAAAAACGTTGTAAAGCTCTTTTAATCTTGGAGGTTCCGTAAGGTGCATTTGCTGCGTCTTACTAACCCGCGATAAGGCATCGAAGTAGGCAGCCAGCCAGCCATTATCCCTTACAAGCAAGTTAGTGACGAAATCACCTGGCGACTCCGGACTAGCGCCAACCAGTTCCTTCCAACCAGCTTGTGCACCTGCCCCACCGGGGAGTGTGACCTGTCCAGAGCGGATTGTTATCTGGCTCCCATAAAAGTCCAAGACGCTGGCAGACGGAAGCAGTTTCCTAAGGCCTGGAGAGTTTCTTAATGCGATGCTTGTCTCGTCGTCCGTTTTAGCCAGTGCCCAATAGAGGCGGGCTACGGAAGGGTCGCCCAATAGGGCATCTATGAGACTTCCCGATCTGGCCCTCGAGTTCTGGCTGAGCCCAACCCAATCGGCTTCATGAAAAAGGGCTGGGACCCGAGATGCCGGATATGAGTACGTAAATGGAATCCCCTTCTGGAGGTCCTCCTCGAGTTCGACCAGCGGAAAGCCTGAGTCGATCGTAAGAAATGCTCTCTCCGGGTTTGCGGTCTCTAACGTGAAGTTCTTCTGGCCACATCCCTCTCGCAATCGGTAACCGAGAATCTGAACGAGAGTACCCGCATCGTCACAGCCGGCTACTCGAATCGTGTTGCTCGGGCCTGCCAGAACTTGAAGTTCTCTCGCCTGGGACACATAGCGTTCAATCAATATCAGGAATTCGGTCGGAGTATTTTGCTGATAGCCACGAAGGTAGACATTTCGCGCTAACAAGGCCAGCACATCATCAGCGGATGCCTTTTGACTGATGCCGGCCATTCGAAGAAAAGATCGCAATGGCCCTGGGATAATGACATTATCCCTTGGAGGCACCGGGGGGAGTGTAGCGAGAGGCTGGGAGTTCGCCGAGGCCAACAATAGAGTCCCTGTTACCATATTGCAAAGGAAAATCAGGTAACATATATAAAGAAATCGCCGGGACGCTAGAGGAACTTGTGACGGATAGGACGGAGACTTCATCACTGGACACCTTCTAAGAACCGTGAAGATCTATGGCGTGAAGATCACTGCGGATGCAAAGCCCAGTCAAGTAACGGGATTGACATGGGTTGATAGCTAAGAACCGGAAATCTAGGCAATCACCTATCCGGTCGTGCCTCAACACCTTTGGTCACGAAGATTTATGGCATGCGGTGTTTGGAGGGTACTGTACTACCACTCTGTGGCCATTTGCCAGAGTGGAACACATAAATTTCCAAAAAAACTGGTTCTGTAGTTCGCCACTCCGCTAGATCCGCTGGTTGGCTGGGATTGTTTTATCTGGTGTGGAGCGAGGCACCCTTCATCTGCGCACCTGCAACCGATCGCCGGGGTGACGAAAGGTTGCAGGCCGTCTTGACCATCCCTCGACATCTTACGGGACGAAACTTTGCCTGATTACTCGCTGATAGAGGTTGTCAGAGGATTTGCAAGTTGGATCGTCATCTTCTGCTGGCTACCTTGCGACGAATCGCCCACGCTGAGATCGTATGCGTCCGCATCTGCCCTCCAGCTGGAAGTTTTGACGTCGAAGTAACTGAAGCTGCGAGGTTCAAGACCAAACGAGACCTTTTTTGTCTCTCCGGGTTGCAGAACGATCCGTTCAAATCCTTTGAGTTCTTTTACAGGGCGACCGACGGTGGGCGATGTCTGGCCGACATAGAGCTGGGCAACAGTTGCGCCTGGACGATTTCCTGTATTTGTGACATCGCAGGTCACAGTGACATGACCGTCGACCGGCGAAGTGGTCTTTAGTTTGCTGAAAGAGAAGGTCGTGTAGGAGAGGCCGAATCCAAAAGGATACTGAGGTGCCACGTGGTTATGCTCATAACCGCGATAACCCACGAAGATACCCTCTCGATAGACGACCTTGTTGGTGCCGGGGTCGGGATAATAGTTGCGATAGCTGGGATTGTCCGTGATCTTCTTTTCCCAACTAATGGGCAGATGGCCGGATGGATTGTCTTGTCCGAAGAGAAGTCGGGCCGCTGCAGTGCCACCCTCTTCGCCGGCATACCAGGTCTCGAAGATGCCTTGAACTCTGTCTTTCCAATTTGAAACATCGACGCTGCCGCCAGAGGTAATGAAGACAATTGTCTTCTTTCCGAGGGCAGCGATTTGCTGGATAAGCTGCTCCTGGCCGACAGGAAGCTCGAAGGTGCGATCTCCCCCTTCCGATTCGGACGATGCGTTGAACCCCACCGCAAGTATGACCGTGTCCGCGTGAGAGGCCATCTCGAGGGCATCCTTCTCTACGATCGTGCTAAGAGGAGCGATGCCGACGCGCATGCCGGAGACGGATCCAATCTGTTGAGAAAGCTGTTCCAGAACCACTTTATGTGGGGCCGGCGTCAAGTCCAAAGTGGTTTGGTTGAGGATGTACTTTGGGACTATTGAGCTATCGAAGACGACTGCATCATCGACCAGGAGTCGATATTTCCCGTCTGTCTGAACAAAGATAGCAAACTTGCCGGCATCGGTCGGGGTGTAATAGCCGGTCCAACGACTGCTTGTCGTATTTCGCACGTAAGGGGAGGCGCTCCTGTGCGAGGTGAGGGCGTTCAGCTCCTGCTCTTCGGGCTCTCGGCGCGTGGAACCAGCGGTTAGCATCGCTGGTTCCGTTACGGTGCCTGTGACATCACCCTCAAGATTCGCCTTTGCGAAGGTGACGTGCGTCACCCCTGGAGTTGCTCCCTGCGCATCAGTCGTAAAGCGCGTAAGACGCGACATCTGGTTAATGCTACGAAGACCACGAGCGTAAAGAACTTTGGTTTGGGGCCCGACGTAGTTACTGACGCCGACTAAGAGATTAGTATTCGCAAAACTGACGACCTCGCCGCTGCCGCCTCCGGTAGTGACGGTCTGGTTTGCCGTCGGTCCAATAACCGCGATCGTCTTAAGACTATTTTTGTCGAGAGGCAGAGCGTTGTTGTCATTTTTAAGCAGGACAGCACCTTCAAGCGCGGCCTGCAACGACGCCGCGCGGCCGTCGAGATTGTAGCGAGGTATGTTGGTGTCCAGCTGTGGCCTGTCGAGCCAGCCGAAGTCAACCGCCACGCGAAGAATTCGACGCACCTTCTCATCGATCTCGGCCTCAGTGATGGTGCCATCCTTCAGCAGCGGAAGCAATTTTTCTTTAGAGTAGTAGACGCCAAAGGGCATCTCGAGATCTAGACCACCTTTGACGTCTGCCGCACTATCGTAGGTCGAGACCCAGTCGGACATAATGACGCCGGGAAAGTGCCATTGATCCTTTGCAACGTCGACGTTAAGATGCCGGTTCTGCGTCATGTGTTCACCATTGGTGATGTTGTAGGAGTCCATGATGGCCCCGACCTTAGCGGTCTTAACGGCAGCCTCAAAGACGGGCATGTAGATCTCCCGCAAGGTCCGTTCGTCAATGACTGAATCTGAATCGTGTCGTAGATACTCGGAGTTGTTGCCCAAGTAGTGTTTGACCGTCGCTGAAACTCCCTCCTGCTGTACGCCCTGGATGTAGCCGACGGCGATCGCGCTGGCCAGGAAAGGATCTTCGCCGAAGTATTCGAAGTTTCGGCCGTTCATTGGAGCCCGATAGATGTTTACGCCCGGGCCAAGGAGGAATGCTGCGCCCCGAGAGCGTGAATCGCGGCCAAGCTGCTGGCCGATGCTCACGGCAAGCGCCCTGTCCCAGGAAGCCGCGAGACCAATGCCTGCGGCGTAAGCAATCGTTGGCGCAGGGATGTGTGCACCCACAGGACCGTCCGCCATCTGGAAGTAGGGAATGTCTAACCGCGGCACAGCATGAGTCCGGAAGGGTGTATCGCCGCCGATGATATCGATCTTTTCATCGAGCGTCATTTTCGCAAGGAGATCGTTCACGCGTTTGTCCACGGCTTGGGGGTTGTTGCCAACGAACTGTGAGAAGCTAGTGAGACTCGTCAGGAGTAGCGCGCCAACCACGACGGCGCGGTGTGTCAGAGTAGGACATTTGCGCATGAACATTTAGAAGAACTCCGGTCTGAGTGATAGTTGCCCGCAGAATCTCAGAAATTCCCGCAGGAAGCGAAACATCTGATATTTCCTTCCGAGAAGTATATCGATAGGTGCTTGGGTCGAGATCTCACTCCAAATATAAACAACTCTCATATTCAAATTTGCCGCCGCATTGATTTAGAAGATCAGCTCCATACTTGCGAGATGCGGCGTACCGGCGCATACGCTTGTGAGCCATGGATGCTACCATCCGGCTATGTCCACGAATAAGGCAGCAACATTGGTAGAGGCTCGAGGATTGGTGAAGGAGTATGGGAGGGGACATCGAGTAGTGGACGACGTTTCGTTTGTGATCAGGAAGGGCGAGACGTTGGGATTGGTTGGTGAATCCGGTTCAGGAAAGAGCACTGTCGCACGCCTTTTGTTGCGGCTTGTAGAACCTACTGCTGGAGAAGTGCGGTACAGAGAGCAGGATTTCCTGTCCGCGACTTCACACGAGACACGAGGAATGCGACGACGCATGCAGATTGTCTTTCAGGACCCTTACGCGGCGTTGAATCCGCGGATGCGGGTGGAGCAAATTCTCACCGAGCCATTTGAGATTCATGGGGAGAGACCATTTGAGGGGCTGGGTTCTCGCTTGAGAGATATGTTGCGAACGGTTGGTTTGGACGAATCCGCGCTTGAACGGTTTCCCCATGAATTCAGTGGCGGGCAGCGACAGAGAATTAATATCGCGCGGGCGTTGGCACTCCGACCCGAGTTTGTGGTGCTGGATGAGCCGGTGAGTGCGTTGGATGTAAGCGTGGGCGCTCAAGTTGTGAATTTGTTGCGGGACTTACAAAGAGAACACGGACTGACGTATCTATTCATCTCGCATTCCATGCCCCTGGTGCGGTATTTGTGCGACAGGGTGGCGGTAATGCAGCGCGGTCGCTTGGTTGAGTTGGGGGAGTGCGAACAGGTTTGCGATACGCCGCAACACGAATACACGCGTCGGCTGATTGCGGCGACTCCGGAGATGCCAACAGCAGTGTGAAACCTGAGAGATGTCCGATTACAAGTCAGACGATCGACCTAGAGTCGATACAATGGAAGGTGGATGATCTCGAGTCTTGGTTCACATTGGCATTACGTTTGGCTCGTCACGGCGTCTTTTATCGCTGGTGTAATGAATGCGATGGCAGGAGGCGGATCATTTGTATCCTTTCCGGCTATGCTGTCAATCGGAGTGGCCCCTATTCAGGCAAATGCGACAAATACGGTCGCGCTATGGCCCGGACAACTAACGTCGGTCGCTGCACTACGCGCCGATCTAAAGCGAGATCTTCTGCCGGTTGTATGTGCTGCTTCGGTTCTCGGTGGGGTAAGCGGCGCCGTCGTACTGCTCCACACTAGACAAATAACGTTTCTACATATGGTGCCTTGGCTTTTGCTGGTAGCTTCCCTGTTGTTTGGAATCAGCGGTCCGGTGTCGCAATGGCTGCGGAAGCGATCGACTGAGCCACACAAAAAGAGAGCACCTGCTCTGGCGCCGTTGTTTTTTGTCTTGCTGCCAGTGTGCTTTTACATAGGCTACTTTGGTGCTGGAGCTGGATTTTTGATTATGAGCGCGCTAGCGTTGTTTGGAGTAGAAGAGATGAACGAACTGAACTCGCTTAAGGTGCTTGCCGCGTGTTTATCCAACTTCTGCGCCGTGATCACGTTCTTATTTAGCGGCGCAGTAATTTGGCGTTACTGCCTAGTCTCCATGATATTCGCCGGCGTTGGCGGATATGTTGGGGCACAATATGCCCGGCGTATGAATCCGAGTGTGCTTCGTGCCATCGTTGTGATTACCGGATGCGTGATGGCTGCTTATTTCTTCTGGAGAGTTGGCTGATGGACGTTAAGGGTGAAGGTTTCTAAAAATGCAGTAACGATATAAGACCGCAGGGGGGATCACGCGTTATGAGTCATGAGGGTATTCGTATTATCAGCGCCGAAAAAGCGCGCCGGGAAGACGCGGAGCACGAAGAGATGCCGGCAAGCTCGGTCGCTCCAAAAAAGGTACGGGTGAAGAAGACCGAGGGAACAGGGGTCGAGATCGAGTGGCATGACGGGCACAAAAGCGTATGGAGCTTCGTGTGGTTGCGGAATGCGTGTCCATGCGCTACATGCCTCGAGGACCGGGAGAAAGACGGAAGGCTGCCGGGAGAAGTGAGGGCACAAGATCAGACTTTGCTGAAAATGTATCAGGCTCCAGTGAAACCGTTGGAGGTCACGGCGGTAGGGAAATACGCGCTACGGTTCAAGTGGAACGATGGACACGAAAGCGGAATCTATTCCTGGGAGTATCTCCGGCGGGTTTGTCGTTGCGACATCTGCACGACGAGGCAAAAATTGAAAGACGGTGCATGAGATTATCTACTCAGATACAGAGCAGTTGCAGATCCTGAGTAATGGTTCTGGCCCGTACAACCAAATCGATCGCATTGCTAGCCTTGGCTGGTCTTGTGGAACGGAAATGTAGCTTGGTTCTAAAATGCGAGTGCGCACTCTCAGCATCATACGATATCAATTGTGCTAAGCTGCCGCTGAAAGCTAGTCGGTGTCCAAGTTCAACATCGCGAGCGCCTCATCAACTGTATCCGCGACGAGAAGGAGCTCGCGGCTCTTCGGCTTAAGCATCCCTTCTTCTACGCAGTGGTCAAGGAAGGCGAGGAGCTTGTCGTAAAAACCATGCGTATTCAGCAACAGAATGGGTTTGGTGTGTATTTTGAGGGTGTGCCAAGCCAGGACTTCGAAGAGTTCCTCGAATGTGCCGAACCCTCCGGGCAATGCGATGAACGCATCGGCTTTTTCTCCGATAAGCGCCTTGCGCGTGTGCATTGTGCTTGTGACGTGAAGTTCCGTTACGCCGTGGTGGGCGACTTCGAGATCTACCAGCACCTCAGGAATAACGCCTACGACTCTACCGCCGGCGGCTAGGGCGGCCTCTGCCACAGCCTGCATCAAACCAACATTGGCGCCTCCGTAGATTACACCGATGTTGCGAGTGGCGAGAGCGTGACCCAAGTTGTCGGCTTCGACCCGATAGACAGAATGAAGACCATTGGAGGACGCACAGAATACTGCAACGTTGCGAATCATACAACGAGGATATCAAGTATGTGTCAATGTGAGCCCCCATTGGAGCCATTGGCCGACCGGACTTTGAAGGGAGCGCGGCCGGCCCTCGGGTCAATATCGTAAGCCATCTTAACGGATGGCGATCGTAGCGCCGCTATGGTCCTTAATGACTTCTTCAATGAGCGATCCAACCGCATGGTTTGGCGTAGCACTGTTGGCAACGATGCGTGTTCCCACCGGAACCTCGAGGTTAACCAGCTTGCCGGGCTCAAGCGTCATAGGCTTATCGCCGACCAGCACCTGCAAAGAGGTAGAGGTGTCATTGCGAAGATTAAGTTTAACGTTATTGGTTTTCGTCTTGCCAAACATCGCATGAATCGGAGATGAGATGCTTGCAGCGGCGGCATACATTGCCGGCACTGCACAGAGAGAGGTAGCGACGACTGCGACGGTCAAGAGGTTGTGACGTTTCATGCTGCGCTCCATTACTTCAAGATTTCGACTGAAGTTCTCTGCCATGGATCAGGGAGCCCGTCGTGAA
>CAZZZG010000026.1:0-43660 GCA_964658525.1 uncultured Edaphobacter sp. | reverse complement strand
CTGCGGCTGCGCTGGCGTCGTCGGGTTAGTCTGCGTCTGCTGTGACCATCCCGGCTGTGTGAACAGACTCATCAGCAGCAACGAAATACTCGCCGCCCCCTGCATATTCTTTGATCTCACGATGCGCTCTCCAACTCTTTCCTGAAGCTTCTCGATGTTTTACCGGCAATGCCCAGTACCTTCCCCGGACTCACAGCCTTCCCAACCCCTCACGAAAACGCGAGGGTCAGTCTCGCAACCAGATTTTGCAGTCTTGCTAAGATTTTTTCAGTTCTACTCAGACGCGCAGCACCTTCCCAACGACTCTTAAAGACAACGGATACGTAAACCTACCTGGAAAAATCCTGCTAACCCGGCATCGCTTTTTCAAAGCGTTGCTTAGGCTGAGCACAGATACGCACCCATCGCTCGCTTCGTTCCCAACATCTGCGGCAAATGTTCAATCCGGATCCGATGCGCCAAGTATATCAACCCCCAGCCCTTACCCCCCTCAGCGTCCTTTCCTCTTCACCACAAAACAGCCGTCATCCTGAACCTAGTGAAGGATCCCTGTATTTGTCTTTGCCTTTGCTCTTGCACTTATCGTTGCTTTTTTAGCAGCCATCCCCTGAAGGGGACCTGAGGCGCCTCTGTGATTGGACTTGCCTTTTCTTATTGTCATCACCGAACAGCATCTGCTGTTGCGCCTACCGCTGCAGTACCCACCATCGTCAGATCGAAGCAAGAACCAACGCATCTGAAACCAACTCCCGATCACCGCCGAATCGGACAACCGTTAAACCGCATTCCCACCCACCAACCGTGATACCGTCCAAAGCAGCCCATGCCTCACTGGAAGACCATTCTCACTTACGACGGAAGCCCCTACAACGGCTGGCAGATTCAACCCGCCCTCCCCACCGTTCAGGGCACACTAGCTCAGGCGATCCATCGCATCACAGGCGAAACCGTACTCCCGCAGGGCTCCGGCCGCACCGACACCGGTGTCCACGCCCTCGCGCAGGTCGCCACCTTCTCCCTTACCGCACCCATCCCCGCCGCCAACCTCCATCGAGCCCTCAACCGCGCCCTTCCCCCCAGCATCCGCATCCTCTCCGTCGAGCCCGTCCCTGAAGACTTCCACGCCCGCCACAGCGCCCGCCGCAAAACCTACGAGTACCGCATCCTCCCCTGCGAATCGGAAGACCGTATCTGCTCCCCCATGCTTGCTCCCTACGTCTGGGCCTGCCGCTTCCCTCTCGAACTAGCCCCACTCCAACAAGCCGCCGCCCACATCCTGGGCACCCACGACTTCACCTCCTTCGCCGCCGTCGACCCCGACCTATCCACCCGACTCAAAACACCCTCACACCCAATCCCTGCCGTCGCCCTCTCGAGCCTCACCTCTCCTTCTCAATCAAGCAAAGAGATCGTCATCTCGACCGAAGGCAGGGCTTCAGCCATCGCATTAGAGGCACCTTCGCATTCCTTTTCCGTTCCGAACGAAACCGCCACAATCCCCACCGACAACACCCGCACCATCTTCCACTCCGCCTGGCACCAACGCGAAGACATCCTCATCTACCGCGTCACCGGCTCCGGCTTCCTGCACCACATGGTCCGCAACCTCGTCGGCACCTTCGTCGAGACCGCCACCCGACTCCACCCCGACGCCATCCCCAAAATCCTGGCCGCTCGCAACCGCTCCGCCGCCGGCCCCACCGCCCCCGCTCGCGGCCTATTCCTTGTCGAGGTCGAGTACTGATGCCAGCCACAGCCTCCGCCCAGCGCCGCATCGCTCGCCTCGCCACTTTAACCGCAGTCCACCGCGCCTTTCACTGGCTGCACCTCCACCAGCCTCAGCTCCGCCAATGGCAACTCGAGCTGGTCCGCATTCCCGCCCCACCCTTTGGCGAATCCGCCCGTGCCGCCTGGTTTCTCGACCGCTTCCGCGACCTCGGCCTCACCAACATCCACCTCGACGACGCCGGCAACGCCCTGGCCGAACTCCAGCCCGACGCAACACCTCCCACAAATAAAGCCCTCTCGACAGAAGCGTCTGATGGTCTAACCCTCCATCGTGAATTGGAGAGCGCGCTGCATGCCGCTCAACCTGCCACTGCCTCACCAAACGGCAGCCAGGAAACCCGTCCCTGCATCCTCCTCTCCGCCCACCTGGACACTGTCTTCCCCGCCGACACCCCCATTGATCCAGTCGAATCCCCCGACTCCCCCCGCATCTTCGCTCCGGGCATCTGCGACAACGCCGCCGGCCTCACCGCCCTCCTGGCCATCGCCGCCGCGCTCCGCCACGCCAACATCACCCCGCCCATCCCCATCCTCTTCGCCGCAAACGTAGGCGAAGAGGGCGAAGGCGATCTCCGCGGCATGCGTCATCTCTTCGAACGCGGCCCCTACCGCACCCGTATCGCCGCCGCCCTCATCCTCGAAGGAGGAGGCACCTCCGCCGCCATCACCCGAGCCCTCGGCAGCCTGCGCTTCCGCGTCACCATCACCGGCCCCGGCGGCCACTCCTGGGCCGACGCCGGCACCCCCAACCCCATCCTCCTCCTCAGCCGCGCCCTCGCCCAAATCTCCAACATGAATCTCCCCACCGATCCCCTCCTCACACTCAACGTCGGCCACATCTCCGGCGGCACCTCCATCAACTCCATCCCCGAGTCCGCCTCCGCCCTCCTTGATCTCCGCTCCACCGACGCCACCCAGCTGATCTCCGCCGCCACCGAAGTCCACCAGATCTTCGACGACATCGTCACCACACATTCCACCACCAACTCACCACTAAAACTCCACATCGAGACCATAGGAAACCGTCCCGCCGCCACCCTCCCAGACGACTCCCCCATCCTCCACACCCTCCGCGCCGTCGACCGCCACCTCGTCCTCCGCACCGAACTCCGCCTCGGCTCCACCGACGCCAACATCCCCCTCTACCGCGGCATCCCCGCCCTCGCCCTTGGCAGCGGCGGCACCGGCGGCGGCATCCACACCCTGCAGGAGTGGTACGACCCCACCGGCCGCGAAGCCGCCCTCCGCCGCATCCTCCTCACCCTCCTCGACACCCTCCAAACCACCGCCGACCAACTCCCTGTTCACGAGGACTAAGTTGAAGACTCCGCTTCGAAACACCACCATCCGTCGCATCATCTTCCAGACAACGGCGCTCGCCGCCTTCCTCACAATCCATATCATCGCGGCAATCGCCCAGCGCCCAACCCCACCCACCCGCGACCCTCACACCAGCGGATACGTCGCAGCTACCGAGCTGCCCGACGGCGCCATACCCTCACCCCACGCGGACGGCAACTTCATCCTCGGCCCCACCCACACCCCCGCGCCCGAGACGTCTCCCCAGCCGAACGTCCCGCAAGGAAACATCTACGAGTTCACCATGAGCTCCACCGACAGCAAGCTCTACCCCGGCATCGCACGCGACCCCGGCACCTTCGGCACTCCCGACCCCAAAGACCCAGCCAAACTTATCGTCACCACCAGCCACCCCGCGCCCTACACCCGGCACGTATCCGTCTACGTCCCGCAACAATATGTACCCGGCACCGCCGCGCCGTTTATCGTCGGCGCCGACGGTCCTGACAGCACCCTCTTCACAACCCTCGATAACCTCATCGCACAGCACCGCATTCCCGTCATGATCGCCATCTCCATCGGCAACGGCAGCGGCGACGCGCAAGGCAGCGAACGCGGCCTCGAATACGACACCATGTCAGGCCGCTACGCCGAGTTTGTCGAAACCGAAGTCCTCCCTCTCGTCGAGAAGCAGTATCACGTCAAACTAACCAAAGATCCCGACGGCCGCGCAACCATGGGCGGCAGCTCCGGAGGCTCATGCGCCCTCATCATGGCCTGGTATCACCCCGAGCTCTACCACCGCGTCCTCACCTACTCCGGCACCTACATCAACCAGCAGTGGCCATCCAACCCGGACACCCCCCACGGCGCATGGGAGTTCCACGAACGCCTGATCCCAAACTCGCCACCCAAACCCATCAGAATTTGGATGGAGGTAGGCGACCGCGACCTCTTCAACCCCAACATCATGCGCGACGACATGCACGACTGGGTTCTGGCCAACGAACGCATGGCCAAAGTGCTGGCGGCCAGGGGATATCACTATCAGTTCGTCTTTGCGAAAGACGCCGGCCACGTCGACCACGCCGTCAAGCAGCAAACCCTCCCCGAAGCTCTCGAGTACCTGTGGCAGGGCTACCCCATCGCAAAATCGAAAAATTGATCTCCACTTCACACCGAAGCTGGTCACAGTCTCACCACGACACGCAGCGGACACCCCCACGTTCGTCGCGTTTCAACCCAATCCAAAATTTTTAAGCAACTTTTCAAACCTGGCCGGGTTTCCACCGCAAACACCGCAGAGTTCCTCACACGCTCGTCTTATAACGCACTCATGAGATTCACTCTTTGTGCCGATAACGTCGATAGCCGATCCGCCACCCCGGAGGGGTGCAAATCGGCATGCACACTCGTTCAGTCGATAGGAGGTGTGTCAATTTCAGTCAACAGAAAATTAAGACGCATACGCCAGAAATTAAGCTAATATCTTCGGCAACAAACTCGATCTACATTCTGGCACGTCTCGAGATCAACCCCCGCGATCCGGCGAACCGAAGATGTAAGACACACGGAATCCACCCCATGTGATGAGGAGGCCCCATGAAACGCATCCTTGCCTCGTTGCTGCTTATTCTGCCCATCTCCATCGCAGGGGCGGAGCAGCTCATTCCCGCCGGATCCTCCATGCAATGCATGGTCTCCGACAAAATCTCTTCCAAAACCGTTCACCTCGGTGACGCCATCCTCTGCCAGGTCAGCCACGTCGAGATGTACGGCCGCTCCGTCTTCCCCTACGGAAGCTACCTCGTAGGCCACTTCGAAGACTACAAAGACCCCGGCCACTTCGTCGGCAAAGGCTGGATGGAGCTGAGATTTGACCGCATCGTCGTCGGAAACGACACCGTCATTCCCATCTCGACCCGCGTCATCGCATCCTCAGGAAAAAATCCAGTCGATTCCAACGGCAGAATCGTCGGAACCGGACACGCAACCCGCGACACCGTCGAATGGCTCATTCCCGTCCTCTGGCCCCTCGACCTCATCAACCTCCCGCGCCGCGGCCCCTATCCGGTCCTGAAGCCTGAGACCCGCCTCACCGTCAAACTCCTCGACGACGTAGGTATACCCACCAAGTCCGAGGTCCAGCACCAGCCCGAGATGATCTCACGCTTCAACTACGCCGACCCAACCCCCGCCGTCCAGCAGCAGCCCGCACCGGTCGAACGATCCTACCCTCAGCCGGTCCAACAGTCCTACGCTCCTCCGTACCCCCAGCAAAACCCCTCGGTGGTCGTAGTCCAGGCCCAGGCTCCCGCCCCAACCTACATTCAACAGGCTGCTCCCGTCATCGTGCAGCAGCCTCGCCCCGTAGTCTACGGCTACCCGCCGCCTCCACCCCCTTACGGCTACTACCCGGCTCCCTACGGCTACTACCGCCCCTACTAGTCGCCTGAACCAAAGCCATCGCCCCAACCACCAAAGCTTCGATCGAGTTCGCCACTGATCGAAGCTTTGGCGTTTCGTGAAGAATAGACACTAGCGGCCGGAATGGTCATGCGCGCTCGATTCAGCGCTTGCCAGCGAAACGGTCAGCACATCCCCTGGCGGATGATGGGCAAATTCGTCCAGAACGACCTTCATCTGAACAAGAAGCTCGTCCGCCATCCCCAACGTGAAGCCGTGGCGGATGAGAATGCGCTGGATCACGAGATCTTCGCGGTTGGGCGGCATCGAATACGCAGGAACGAGCCAGCCCCGCTCTCGTAGTCGATCAGCGAAGTCGTAGAGAGTGAAATTCGAAGAGGACGGATCCTTCAACTCCCAGCAGAGGCCGGGAATTCCGCCTTCCCCGTTGTAAATAATCCTGAAAGGGCCAAATTCAGCGATCTTGTCCGCAAGATATCGACCTAAGGCAGAGCATTCAATCTGAATTTCACGATAACCCTCTTTGCCCAGGCGAAGAAAATTGTAGTACTGGCAGATGATCTCGCCGCCCGGCCGCGAGAAGTTGAGCGCAAACGTTGGCATATTGCCACCGAGATAGTTGACGTCAAAGATCAGTTCCGAGGGCAGGTCGTGCTTCTCGCGCCACAGAGCCCAGCCGACGCCGAGCGGTGCGAGACCAAATTTGTGACCCGAGGCATTAATGGACTTCACCCGCGGAAGGCGGAAGTCCCATAGAAGACCCGGCTGGATAAACGGCGCCAGGAAACCGCCGCTAGCTCCGTCCACATGGATAGGGATGTCGAGTCCCGTCTCGGCCTGCAACCTATCGAGAGCCACGCTGATCTCGTGGACCGGCTCGTACTGAAGCGTGAACGTAACCCCAAGCGTAACGACAACGCCGATCGTATTTTCGTCGCAGCGTTTGAGAACTTCTTCGGCAGTAAGCAGGAGACGATCGCCTTCCATCGGCACTTCGCGAATGTCAACATCGAAGTAGCGGCAGAATTTATGCCAGCACACCTGAACCGGCCCCATAACAAGGTTCGGCGCATCGATTGATTGTCCCTGAGCACGCCGGCGTTTGCGCCACTTCCACTTCAGGGCAAGCCCACCGAGCATCGCTGCCTCGCTTGATCCCGTAGTAGAGCAGCCGATGGTGCTGGCAGCCTCCGGAGAGTTCCAAAGATCGGCCAGCATGTGAACACAGCGCTCTTCGATAGCGGCAGTCTGCGGATATTCGTCCTTGTCGATCATGTTCTTGTCGGCAGACTCATCCATAAGCTGCTTCACTTCCGGCTCAATCCAGGTCGTGCAGAAGGTAGCAAGATTTTGCTGCGAGTTGCCGTCGAGGATGAGCTGATCATGGATGGTCTGGTAGACAGTTTGCGGATTCTGTCTCACCTCGGGGAATACATAGGTCTGGGTCTCGTGGTCCAGAACATCGGACTCGACCTGATTGCTCGGAGCGGCCTTGAGTTCTTCCGTGTCGTGCAATGCCATGATCTTTCTCCCGTCTTTCTGAAAGTCGAAGGTGAGTACTCGCTGGTGAACAAAATGAAGAAGGGACCGACGGACCGAACGCAAACCGTCCTGCCGTACGATCTTCGAAGTTTGACGTAGCGACCCTAATTTATCAGTCAAAAGCTGTGATGTTGTTAACACCCGTCTGAAGTCCCGGGTTCTCTTCAGAGCATTCCGATTCGTGTGCTAGCCTCGGAAAGAGTGAACGCCATTGCAGCAGTCGTCACCGCCAGCGTTACCACATTCGCGGCGACCAACATCGATGACATCGTGCTTCTGACCTTCTTCTTCGCGCATCGCGTGCCGACGCGGAACATCGTGGCAGGCCAGTATCTCGGCTTTCTGGCAATTATCCTTCTCAGCTGTACAGGGCTTCTCGCAACACTGGCAATTCCTCATCCATGGACTCGCGTACTAGGTTTGGTCCCTCTGGCATTGGGGCTAAAACACCTCGTCCTGCTCTTCAGACCGAACGGAAAAGAAGAAACACAACCGGATCGACAAAGTCTCATATCCATAGCCCTGATCACACTGTCAAACGGGGCAGATAATGTAGCGGTTTATATTCCTTTCTTCAGCGTAAATCGCCAACACCTTTGGTTGATCCTGACCTCGTACGCGTCTCTCGTCGCCCTGTGGTGCATCATTGGGAAGTGGCTTGGGAACCACCCAATCATCCTGAACGCGGTCAACCGGGCCGGGCACATCCTGGTCCCCTTCGTGTTCATCGCTCTGGGAGTTCACATCCTCCTCTTCTGATCGCGGCGGTTGATGCGAGATATCCCACAGACTCTTCGATACATCCCACGACGTACTTGCGTACGCATCAACTCGGTTGCGCGGCCTTGGCGCAAAGCCCCCTTAGGTACGACGAAATAAATTCGGCAGAAGAGGTTGCCGGGTACCCAACCAGCGATCGGATGTCGTCGCTCTGGATTTCCATTTCCCCTCGAGCCACGCTGCATTCCATCTGAGCTAGAAACACGGCTAAACGGGCCGGAATCCCCGATGAGATCATGCGAGACTGCAGTTCTTCGCCAGAGACATACATCGTGGCGATCTCTTTGCCAAGTACGCCGCTGGCGATCTCCGCGACGTCTTCGGCGCCGATCAAGGTAGGCCCGGTGATGTCCAAGACACGGTTGCCGCAAAACGTATCAAGCAGCGCGGCGCCAGCAGCGCGGGCGCAATCGTCGCGAGTGACGTACGCTACCTGCCCATCGCCAGACGCTGCGCTTACACAGCCATCAGAGCCAACTCCGGCCAGCATGCGGGTAAGCATATCCAGGTAAAAGGAATTTCGTAACACGGTATAACCAAGACCGCTCTTCTTGATCAGCGACTCAGTCGCCGCATGATCTGCTGTCAGGAATGAAAGCCCGGGTCCGAGTGGTTCCAGAAACGATGTGTAAACGATGTGTTCCACGCCCGCCTCATTGGCCGCTTCGATCGCATTCCGATGCTGCATGATTCGCCTCCCGGGCACATCGACACTGTTGGTGCTGATCAATAAGAGGCGCTTAGCCCCTTTAAATGCTTCGGGTAGACTTCTACGATCATCAAGATCGGCCGGGCGCAGATGCAAGTTGCGGTTAGAAACGGTCTTGTGATTCTCTGGCGTTCGAGTCGTCGCGATGATCGGACCAGTCTCCTGTCCGAGCAAAAATTCAATGACGCGTTGGCCGACCTGGCCAGAAGCACCGCTTACGAGGATTGGTAGTTGGGACATTGGCTCATCGCTCCAATTGCTGAAGTTGTCGCTTCAGCGCGTTCGAGATATCTCCGTTCGGCCCGTGCCTTCACAACAAAAGCGCGGAGAGGCGAGCACTGAACGTGGAGAGATCGTTGGGGTTCGACGTACCTATTCGTGATCGGCCGCTAAGGCACATCGCTCTTTAGGAGCGTGCGCACATTGGCCGACCCAAGCAGGTCAACGGGGAAACTTCCCAAACTAGTCGAAGACGATGATCAAGCAGTGATGCTCCCATGCCTCTGGCCTGAAAGTCAACTTCGAATGAGTATTCAATCGGTTTTCGTTTCGGGAACATCATGAGGATGAGCGCAACGGACAAGCCCCTACAAACGCATTACTGTTTACCGACTAATGCACATTCCCGCAAAGTCGACCGGTTGAGACCGCCAGTGTTTTCGGCAACTTCGATCTCGTCATTTCCGACAACCTCGTTTTTCGTGCGCAAGAGGCAGAGGAATCCATCATGGCAGCAGAAGGACTTTCAGGTGTTTCAGCCGCATGAGAGCCTGTCTGGCATGGGAGTGGTTTCGAGGGCTGTAAACAAGCTACCCACCTGGGTCCGCATGCTTCTCTTGGTCTTAGCGGTTCCCGTGATGTTCTATGAAATCGTTCGTTACGGCTTTTGGACAGCCCTGCTTCGTCTCATCTTCAGTCCGGCATTGTAGAAATCAAGCTATTCAAATCCCGGGGTCCCGACGGATCGTTTCCCAAAACGCCGTTTTCCGGAAGGAACTCTCGAAAGCGTGCATGAAATCAGTGGGGCTTGGTGTTCCAAGCATCCTGTGGAGAAAGGATTGTGATGCCTTTGAAAGCTGGATCGGCCAGCCGTTGCGCTTCCGTGATCGTGAACTTTGAATGATCCTTGACCCGTATTACGCTCCAGGGGTTCGGCCAATTGGCGTCTGTGAAGATAATGTACTGCTGATTCCACCCGAACTGATGAAGAGGACCAGCCTCGCTCGCCGACTCTCCTTTGACCATCAGATAAACATCGTTGTCGGAATCCGATTCCCCATGCATCAGGGAATAATCGCCGGAAACCAAATGCTTCGGTGCGAAAATGTCACCCCAACCCATACAGCCTTCTGTGGGTAAACACATAACAAGCAGTGCGATGAGGAATGAACATCTTTTCCAGGAACGTCTCATTCAGGAGCCTCTCGTACAGACTATAGTCACATGCTAGGAAACCGATACTCCTCGAAAGTCAGGTTTTCGGCAAGTTCGCATGATCTGGTGCACCGCCAGCCTTGCGTAGGTCGTTAGTCGATCCTTAGTCTTCGCGCGGCTGACTTGGTGGCACGACGATTTCGATCTTCCCAGGAGCCATGTCGTGGACGAGTCCGGAGATCATGAATCCTCCTGCAAGATCATTGTTGGCCTTGCACGCCTGCGGTTGTTATCCCCACCTACAGGGTCGGCCTGGCACCCGGACAGCCACCGAAACCTGTCAAGCCCCTGAACTCACAAAACCCGCGCCAGACATGGACATACACGTGGCGTATGAGTTACCGCCAATCTTTTATAATCGAAGTAACCGGTAAACACAGCCTTCGTAGAGTACCGCCGCGTATTTAACTTACAAATTGAGACGAAGTATTCCACGCATCTACAAGAAAACAAGTATTTTGCGCGTAACCGTCTTGCTTTCTATATTTTAGCGACACACCTGGGCTGCAAGCTCATGAATTGAAGGGACTTCCCTGCAAGATACCCCTCAAGGGGGAGGGGGAGGGTCCGGGATTGAGATCCTGAACACTTCACAACTCCAGCAGGGCCAACTCCGCGATACACTCCATTCGTGAAACCCTTCACCCTCACCGCAACTCTCCTCCTAACCACCCTCGCGTACCCGCAACAAACCCCGCCTGACACCATCTACCTCCACGGCAACATCCTCACCGGCGCGCACCTCCGCCCTGACGATCCCTCCCCCACCCCTGCGAAAGTCCAGGCCCTGGCCATCGCCAACGGAAAGATCCTCGCCACCGGCACCGACGCCACCATCCTCAAACTGAAGGGCTCAAAGACGAAGATCATCGACCTCCTCGGCGCCTTCGCGATGCCCGGCTTCAACGACGCCCATACCCACATGGCCGCCGCGGGCCAGCAACAGCTCTCCATCGACCTCGACGGGGTCAAATCCCTGGCCGAGATGCAGCAACGCATCCGCATCTACGCCGCCAAGGCCAAACCCGGCTCCTGGCTTCGTGGCGGCGGCTGGGACCACACCCTCTGGCCCGGCGCTAAACTCCCCACCCGCGAGGACATCGACCAGGTTACCGCCGGCCACCCCTGCATCCTCAGCCGGGTAGACGGCCACATGGCTCTGGCCAACTCTGCCGCCATCACCGCCGCCAACATCACCGCCGAAACCCCCGACCCCGTCGGCGCCAAAATAGACCGCGACGCCTCCGGTAGCCCCACCGGGATCCTCCGCGAACCCGCCGCCTACAACCTGGTATTGAGCAAAATTCCCTCTCTCGGCCCAGAAGAGCGCACAAAAGCCCTCAATATTGCCATCAACGACGCCCTCGCCCACGGCGTCACCAGCGTCCAGGACAACTCCGAATGGGAGGACTTCCTCGCCCTCGAGGAGCTCGAAGATGCTCACAAACTCCACCTCCGCGTCGCCGAGTGGCTCCCCTTCGACAAACCCCTGACGATCCTCAAGGAGCGCCGCGCCAGCCACCCAGCCGACGATCCCCTCCTCCACCTCACCATGCTCAAGGGCTTCATGGACGGCTCGCTAGGCTCCCGAACCGCCGCCATGGACGAACCCTACTCCGACGACCCCAACAACTCCGGCCTCCCCCGCTACCAGCAGGACAAACTGACCCAGCTAGCCTCCGAGCGCGCCGCCGCAGGCTTCCAACTCGGCTTCCACGCGATCGGCGACCGCGCCAACGACATGGCACTCAACGCCTTCGGTGCCGCCGATCAAGTCGCCACCCTCCCTCCTCAACCCACCAACCCCAACAACCCCGACACCCACATCGTCACCGCACCATCCCCATCCGACCCCACCCCCTCAAGCCTCCGCTTCCGCGTAGAACACGCCCAGGTCCTCCTGCCTGACGACTTCGCCCGCTTCGCCAGTGAGGGTGTCATCGCCTCCATGCAGCCCTCCCACCTCCTCACCGACATGAAGTGGGCCACCGACCGCCTCGGCTCCGAGCGCGCCAAATACGCCTACGCCTGGAAGAGCTTCCTCGACCACAACGTCACCCTAGCCTTCGGCACCGACTACCCGGTGGAGTCCATCAATCCATTCCGTGGCCTCTACGCCGCCATCACCCGCCAGGATGAAGCCGGCACCCAGACCTTCCAACCACAGGAAAAAATCTCCCTCAACGAAGCCATCTACGCCTACACCCAAGCCTCTTCCTTCGCCGAATTCCGTGAACACCAGAAGGGCCGCCTAGAACCCGGCTACGCAGCCGACCTCATAGTCATCGATTGCGACATCACCACCGCCACTCCCCAGCAGCTCCTCCACACAAAGGTCCTTCGCACCATTGTGAACGGCGAAACCGTCTACATCTCGACCGCGATTCGCCCGGTAAAACCCACGAACGGGGCGGACAATTAGTTGTCCCGACGACTAAGCCCCGCCGCCTTGGCCCATCTCCTGCTCCTGGCAGTCGTCATCATTTGGGGAGCAACCTTCGTACTAATTAAAGACGCTCTTCAAGACGCCTCGCCACTCCTCTTCAATTTGCTAAGAATGACTCTGGCCTTCATAGCGCTGGCAATCATAAACCGCCGTCAACTAGGCTACATCAAACGCCAGAGTCTAATCTCTGGACTTATCGTAGGCATCTGCCTCGCAGCCGGATATCAGTTCCAGACCGCAGGTCTCGCGCGCACCACCGCAGCTAAATCCGCCCTGATAACCGGTCTCGTCGTCGTCTTTGTCCCTCTATTCACTGTCTTCCCCGCACTTCGTCCAAAGGGAACACCGCCTCCTCGCTGGACCAGCGCCCTTGGGGCTATCCTTGCCTTCTCCGGTCTCCTCCTCCTTACAACACCAGCAGGTACCTCCTGGCAAAACCTCTTCAGCACCGTCAGCCTGGGAGATATCCTCACACTTATTTGTGCAGTAGCCTTTGCCGCCCATCTACTGTCCCTGGCCCACGTCTCGAAAGACATCCCAACGGCACAACTCGCCACTCTCCAGATAGGATCGGCTGCACTACTGATGGCGATCACCCTCCCATTGGGCGGAACACCCCATCTCACCCTCACGCCTCGTCTGATCACAGCACTCGCCATCACCAGTCTTCTGGCCACGGCTGCAGCTTTCACCATCCAAAGCTGGGCTCAGCAGTATCTGCCCCCCACCCACACCGCTATCCTCCTCAGTTTGGAACCAGTCTTCGCATGCATCACCTCATTCCTGGTTCTGCATGAACATCTTGGCCGCCGCTCGATTTTTGGAGCTGCCCTTATCCTCATCGGAATCGTTGTCATCGAGCTTTTTCCCTCCAACGCACCAATCCCCATGTATCCGATCTGAACTTCACGAAGACTTTCGTCTTTTTTTTGCGTCTAAATAGAGAGTTAGACCCGCCCCGACTCGTACAAAACGCCAGTTTTGAGCAGCGACTATACTTAAACTTCATGCCGCGCATACCGTCCGGCGCACAGCAACACATAAAACTGAGGTCAAGATCTACTAATGGACACACCGAAGAACACTTCCTCCACTCTGCTCGAACGAATCCGCACACATCGCCTCACCACGACGTTCACCCTCCTTGCGACTTTGTCCGTCGGTATACTGGCCGGTTCCATTCTTACGCGCAACGTGAGCGGTAAAGAGCAGTCAGAGGTCAACTCCACTGACGCGAAGCCACTCGTCATTCCATCTCCCGTGGCGCTCTCCAACGGCTTCTCTCAGATCGTCAAACAAGTCGGACCAGCCGTCGTCAATATCAACACCGAAGAGCTACCCAAGCCAGCAAACAATAAACGCAGGCGGGGCGGCCAGCGTCTACCTCAGCCAAGTGACCCAAACAGTGATGACGACAGCCAGCAATCCCCCGGCGACATGCAGGACTTCTTTAATCGCTTCTTCGGTGGACAGGGTGGAGACGATGGCGATGGTGGTTCAGCAGGTGAGCGCCGCGCTCTCGGTTCCGGCTTTATCGTGGACTCGCGCGGTTACATCATCACTAACAACCACGTTGTCGACAAAGCCGACAAGATCTACGTGAAGCTCTCCACCGATCCTGATGGTGGTCCCGGCGACGAAGGACGTCCCGCCACCGTGATCGGTGTAGACAAAGACACCGACATCGCCGTCATCAAGATTGATACCAAGGAGCCTCTCCCCACGGTCAAACTCGGCAACTCCGACGGCGCTCAGGTCGGTGATTGGGTCCTCGCCATCGGCAGCCCGTTCGCCCTCTCTAAAACGGTCACGGCTGGCATCATCTCCGCCAAAAACCGCAGTATCGACGAACCGAGCCCTAATGGAGTCTCTCAAACCCAGTTCCAGCGCTTCATCCAGACCGACGCTGCGATAAATCCAGGTAACTCTGGCGGTCCGTTGGTCGATATGGCTGGTCAGGTCGTCGGCATGAACACCGCCATCTACACCCAGTCCATGGGTTCTCAAGGTGTCGGATTCGCGATGCCCGCGAACATCATCGCAAATGTCTACAACATGTTGATCGGTCCCGAACATAAGGTGGTCCGCGGCTCCATCGGCATTCAGTTTCAGGTCGCGCAATCCTCCGCGGTCAACCGCGTATATGGCTTCTCAAGCGGCGTGATCGTCGGCGTCGTCACACCGAATGGAGGCGCAGCAAAGGCTGGCATTCAGGCAGGTGACGTCATCGTCTCTATTGACGGTCGCAACATCAAGGATGGCGACGATCTGGTCAACGATATCTCTGCTCGGCACGTTGGCTCGACCGTAAAGCTCGGTTTCCTCCGCGACGGCAAGCAGAATAGCGCCAACGTCGTCATCGGAGATCGCGCGAAAACATACGCGGATATCACCGGTCAGCCGGATGACACCTCCACTCCTCAGGAAACCGATGCGGGAGAAGGCAAACTCGGCATCACCGTATCGGCAATCCCCGCGTCGCTGTCTGCGAAGGTCGGCGTCAAAGGCGGAGTCATAGTTACAAACGTGCGGCCTGGTTCTTTTGCCGACGAGATTGGACTTGGCAAAGGAACGATCATCACAGCTATCAATCGCAAACCGGTAACAGACGAGGCCAGCTATCGAGCCATCGTTTCTACTCTGAAATCCAAAGACGACGTCGTCTTTGTCATTCAGTCTCCGATCCAGAAGAACCTCAACTCATACGTAGGTGGCACTCTTCCCTAGTAAGCGAAGAAGAGAAGGAGTGACTGGGTCGGTCTCAACATCACTCCTCCTCTTCTTCAGAGGAATACCCGCTAACCCACCCAAAAGATGTATCCTCGACTGTCAACCTTTTTGTTGCCACGCACGTTACTAACGGGATACTCTACCTTCAACATTGACGACAGATTCTGCACATTCTGTCCGATATTCAACCAAGGTAATGGTTTCACTATGCAACTTGGCAAATTACTCCTAACCTCGACATTGTTCCTCGCAGCCGCGGTGCCATGCTTGGCGTTCACTCACGCCCGTCGCGGACCGACATCCCCCCGGTTATCGAATAAACACTCCAAATCCGCAACAAAGCCAGCAGGCCAGCGCGGCATTGATGACGCGCGAGCAACGCAGATTCAGACGTCGCTCATCAAGTCAGGTTATCTTTCCGGCGAAGCTTCAGGCCACTGGGACACCCAGACGCAATCGGCCATGCAGAAGTTCCAGGAAGACAATGGCTGGCAAACTAAATTGATTCCCGATTCCAGAGCGATCATCAAGCTTGGCCTCGGCCCCCAGCAGGATTCCAAGATGAGCGCTGGTACATCCTCCGCAATGGCCGCGCCTTCCATGTCACCAGCTCCAGGTTTCATGCAGCGATAGACTTTTCCACGCGCACAAAAAGAGGGCCAACCGGCCCTCTTTTCTATTTCAATGAAATCAGACCTCAGTCATTTCTATTGGATCCGGATGGTAAAAACGTGGTCTTTCACATCTTCGTGAGAGACAGGCAAACTGCCCATCTTTCCGACTGTGCCGCTTTCCAGCCACATCCTCAACCAATAGTCCTGATGAACTCTAAACAGGCGAGCCGCGACCGGCTGTTTCTGCTCGAGCACCGCGGTTATTCGCGCAGCCATGAAATCCTCATCTTCCACGGTCTCCAGCTTTGCATCAACTCCTTCACAAGCAAGGAGCTTACTTTGAGCGGCCTGGAACTGAGCTCCCTCCACAACTCCACTCTCAACCTTCAACTCCGTCATTTGTTCTATTGCGAATGCTAAAGAAGCATCCAGCCTATCCACAAACCCAAGATATAGAATTCGCGAGCCCGCGACCCGCAGAGGCAGCAAACCGAACTTCTCAATAAATATTCTCGGCATCACCAGAGCCATCGACTCTGGAGAAAATCCTTCGGTCGTCAGCACCGGACATCCCCATTGCATGCTCAACCCACGCGTGATCTGATCAGCCTCTACGCCGCACTCACTCAAAAGCCATTCTCCAATCTTGCCGGTCCCGCGCTCCCGCTGCGCCGCCAACGCCTTTTGGAGCTGTGGATGAGTAATCCATCCTTGCGCCAGCATGAGCAGGCCAAGCGGCACTCTATGCCGGTGCGGAGGCAGAGCAGCAGACGTTCCTCCCTCACCATGTTCACGACGCACCGCAGCCCGAACCATTGCAAGCATGCAACGTCCGCTGCACCCCCACTGTCCTTCGAAGATGGGCCTCCGCCGATTTCGCCAAGGCGCTGTCCAACCGCTCTCACACTCTAAGTTTCCACAGACCCTTCGCTGCGATGTTTTTTCTCGAGGAGACATTAACCCATTTCCTCTAAGACCTCCCAACTCGTTCGACGGCCTATACTCATCCTCCTGCCAGGTCACTCCATTCCCTACCCTTAAGGCACTCGGCATCAGTGCGCTCACCCTCATCGCTCCCGTCTTTTTCGTTAGAAAAGGCATCGAATGCTCTCCAGTCTCAGTTGCGGCGTCGCTACCTCGGTAATGCGCAGAGCGAAGTTGCCACTGACGACGACCACCTCACCCCGAGCCACAATCCTGTCACCCACTATCAGGTCGACCGGTTCGGATACGTGACGGTCCAACTCCACCACGTCCCCCGGCCCCAACTGCAACACCTCCCGCAACGGCATATCGCGCGAACCGAACTGCAGCGTGGCATCCAGTTCAATGTCGCACAACAACCCGATCCCTGGATCGATCCCAGCTATCTCATCCGAGCCAATCACCTTGTCCATAACCCGTTCTCTCCTAGTTCACACTCATGGTTTCAACCACGCCCTGACTCTCCAAGGCATCATTCAAGACTTCGCCGTCGATATCACCCTCTAACTGAGCCCCGCGATGCTCACCCGTTCGCACCGGGTGCGCTCTCCCAAGCTGCAGACCACCAACGCGCAGCTCTGAGATCGAGTGTTTCGCTAATGGGAGACGCAACACCGTGCCCGGCTCCAAGGCCGCCAACTCACTCGCCTTTAGTCGCATTGATGGAAACTGCAGCGCGGTACCGAACTTGACCTCAGCCAACAGCTCGCGCATCCTGGCCTGGGCCTCCTTCGATCGTCTCTTGGGACGATCCCCCTCAGAGATCAACCGTCGCAGAATTGCATTCAAGACAACTGCCGGCAGACAGATGTTCATCGCACCCTGAGCCTCAGGCATACGCGCCTCGAAGCTGACACACAGCGTCTTTTCCCCGGAGGTTAACAACCGCGCCACCGCTGCGTCGGTCTCTCGCTTCTCAAAGACAAACTCCAGCCCGACCGACTGCCATGCCAGGTTCAACTCCTTCACCGTCATCTGCACGACTGACGTCAGAATTGCATCTTCAATATCCGTCAACTCCCGCGCTGGCCAGGCCCGTCCCACCCCACCAAGCAATACATCAACAATGGGCGACGCCAGCGCCAACTCCAGTTCCAGCAACCCAACCGCCCCAAGTGGCTCCAGCCGAATCGAACAGATGTAATTCGGCGATGAGAGCCGCTCCAAAAACTCACTAAAGGGAAGTTGCTCGCCCGCCACCAGTTTCATCTTGAACGGAGTCCTCAGCCATGCGCCAAGGGTATGCATCAGATTTCTCGCAAACAGATCATTCACCGAACTGATCGCACGCATCTGATCGTTGCTAATCTGACCCGCACTGCTAAAGTCATACTGCTCCAGAGGCGCCTCGGCCTCGGCTCCCTCTCCCTGCTCGGCATTCGCCGCCCCGGCCGCCGCAAACAGTGCATCGATATCTCCCTGCCCAAGCTGCTTTCCCATGCATTCCTTTCTTTGGTTAGAGATCTCTCACGACAACTCGATCAGAGCGTCAACGTGTTCCGATCTTACGTTTCGAAGGCTTTGCCTTCACCACTCCGACGGAATCCCCAGATCGCAGACTGGCAAGAGAGACCCTCAGCCGCAGCACCGCCGAAGAGTGTATCTGCGAGACCCTCGACTCCACTACGCCCAAAGTCAGTCCAATCTCTTTCATCGTCAGTTCTTCGTAGTAGTAAAGCGTCAACACCATTCGCTCTTTTTCCGGAAGCTCGTCGATCGCATCCGCCAGTCGCTGCTTCATCTCCCCCTTCAAGCAACGAAACAGCGGATCCTCCTCTGGTGCTCCAGGCACGTAAGCAAGCTCTTCATCGCCCGAATCCTCCGACCGCTCCATGTGGAGACTGCCGATCTCAAGGCCCTTCAGATCACCCAGCAGTGCCTGATACTCCGCCAGTGTCAGCTCCATCTCACGGGCAATCTCCTGCTCAGACGGCGCTCCTCCTACCCGCTGCGTCACTGCGCGAATCGCCTCTTCAACGGCCCTTCCTTTGCGCCGCAACTCTCTTGGGCTCCAGTCCAGGGTCCGCAGCGAATCAAGAATCGCCCCACGAATCCTGAACTGCGCATAGCTTTTGAACTGAACCTTTTTCTTGTGGTCAAACTTCGAGAAGGCATCGATCAACCCAACCACTCCGGCGGAGACCAGGTCATCCAACTCCACATGCTGAGGCAGCCTTTCATGGATTCGTCGTGCGAGGTAGCGCACCGTCGGCAGGTGCTCCATCAAGAGCATGTCCCGCTCAGTTGCACTGCCGTCCCCCGTCGCTCCCAACCCCTCTGCGGTGAATGGAGCAAATACGGCCGTCTCCTTCAGGACCGCCATCTCATCAAATTGTGCAGACTCCAACGAAGCCCATTGCTCTCCGGAGAGCTTTCCCTTCGACAACCTTTGTCCAATCTGTATCGGCATCGAACCCCCTGTGTTCATACTTCCTCCATTCCTGATCTACCCCGAACCGTCCTGCTGACTCTCTTCGTCCTATCTCTACCCAACCGTGCCAATGCTCCGTACTCGAATCTCAGGAGGAATCTCTCCTGGCGCTAGCACCGTCACCTTCGGCAAAAACGGCTCCAGCCAACGTCGCACGTGATAACGGGCTGGACTCGGACATAGGAGCACGGGAAGTGCCGAGGTGGACGCTCCTCCGGTTAGGCGTTTCACAGACTCCACTAGCCGCTTCAAAAAGTCCGAGCGCATGCCCGCTGGGCGTGCTCCATCGCCGAGCAGCAACCCGGCGCCCTGTGGATCAAAAGTCTGCTGCAGCTCACTCTCAAGGTCCGGCTCCAGCACCAGCACCTTCAATCCGCCATCGCCATCCAGCAGCGAGTGCACCAGCCCCCTCCCCAGCGACTGCCGCACACTCTCCACCAGGTGGACCACGTTCTTCGACTGCTGCGCGGCTTCTACCAGGATCTCGAGGATCGCCCCCAGATCCCGAATCGAAACCTGCTCCCGTAGTAGCTGCTGGAGCACGCGCTGAACCTCGCCCAGAGTCATCATCTTTGGGACCAACTCTTCCACCAGCTTCGGATGACTGTCGTTCAAGCTGTCCAGCAGACGCTTCACCTCGTGCCGGCCCAGCAGTTCATATGCGTGTCTTCGAATCAACTCACCGAGGTGTGTTCCAATCACTGTGGTTTGGTCCACTACCGAGTAGCCTGCAGCCAAAGCCTGCTCCTCCAAACCAGGCTGAATCCACCGGGCCTGCACACCAAACGCCGGCTCTTTCGTCTCCACGCCAGGCAACACACGCGCCTTTGGATCCGAGTTCACAGCCAGCAACCAGTTCTGCTCTGTCTGCCAGCGCGCAATCTCGATCCCGCGAAGACTCACAACATACTCACGCGGCTTCAGCCGCAGGTTGTCCGTAATATGAATCGGCGGAACGATAAACCCAAGCTCGGTCGCCAGGTGTCTGCGCAGCGCACGAACACGATTGAGCATTTGTCCGCCCTGCTTCTCGTCCACCATGGGAATCAGCTGGAAGCCGATCTCCAACGTCAGCTCGTCCATCTTCAGCAACGAGGCCAGATTTTCTCCCTTCGCTGCATCCGCCGCCTTCGCCTTATCGCCCTTCGCAGCAACTCCAGAGGTCTCCTCCGCCAACAGCATGGAAGCTTCCTTCGCCGCGGGAAGCCGCCGCGCAATCAATCCAACGCCAACTGCCAGCAATACAAACGACAGCTTTGGCAATCCAGGAATCAGAGCCAATCCAAGCAACACACCACAAGCAATCCAAAGTGTATTGCGCCCCTTCAGAAGCTGCGTGCCCAGCTCTTCATCGAGCGACCCCGCAGACGAAGCGCGCGTCAACACCATGCCGCCCGCGATCGAAACCAGCAGGCTGGGGATCATCGTCACCAGGCCATCGCCGACCGTCAAAATGGTGTAGGTCTTTACCGCAGTAGCCAAATCCGTGCCATGCTGCAACACACCGATCAACAACCCCGCCACGATATTGATCGCCGTAATCAAAATCGTCGCCAGCGAATCTCGCTGATTGAACTTAGCCGCGCCATCCATGGCGCCGTAGAACTCAGCCTCCCGCGCGATGGCTTGTCTCCGCTTCCTCGCTCCTTGCTCATCGATCAATCCGGCATTCATATCCGCGTCGATCGCCATCTGCTTACCCGGCAGAGCATCGAGAGTAAATCTCGCCGTAACCTCAGCCGTTCTCACCGCACCATGGCTCACCACAAGAAACTGAATCGCAATGAGCGCAAGAAAAAGAACCAGCCCGACCACATAATTCCCGCCCACCACAAACTGCCCGAACGCTTCAATCACTGCACCCGCGGCGTGCGTTCCCTCCTGTCCATGCAGCAAAATCCTCCGGCTCGAGGCCAGATTCAACGAAAGCCGAAAAAGCGTCAGCAGCAAAAGCAGCGTCGGAAACACGGAGAAATCGACCGCGCGCCGCACCTGTACCGCCGTCAAAAACACAATCACCGACGCCGTAATGGAGGCCGCCAGCAAAATATCCAGCACCACACTCGGCACCGGAATAATCATGACGAACACCATGCTGATAGCCGCGATAGGCAACATCAGCGTCTGTAGCTTCGCCATGTGAAAACCACCACTCTTCTTTGTCGCTGCTTGACTCACATCCCACCTCCAAAACCACGCATTCCAACCATTCCCGTAGCTCCCACGTTCCCTCTTCCATCGAACAATCGGCTTGCCAACTGGGCTTTCTGCTCTCTCTCTTTCGCCTGACGATCCCTTCGCACACGCTCCTCTACCTTCTGCCGATAGAGGAAAGCCAGAATTCCCGCTACCGCCGCGTACAGATCAAATGGAATCGATTGCCCCGGCTCGACCATCTTGTACAAGCTCCGTGCCAGCGGCGGATTCTCAATAATCGGAACTCCAGCCCATCGCGCCTCTTCACGAATCTCCGCGGCCAGCAGATCGCGCCCCTTGGCCAGCACCGTTGGCGCCGACATCGTCTCGAAGCTGAACTCCAGCGCTACCGCATAGTGCGTAGGATTTGTAATCACCACACTCGCCCGCGATATATCCGCCTTCACCTTGCGCTTGCTCATCGCGCGCTGAGCCTGACGGATTTTTGCCTTGATCTGCGGATTGCCCATAGCGTCGCGCATCTCTTCACGCAACTCCTGCTTGCTCATCTTCAGCCGCTGATTCCAACTCCTCCACTCGATCGCATAATCGAGCGCAGACCACACAAGCGTCACCCACGCCGCATCGAGCGCCAACCCATACGCCGTAGAAAACGTCGCAGGCAGTCGCAGCAGACTCATCACTGGCATCGGTATCATCAATGCCTTCAGAGCACCCCAGCCCAGCACAACCATGACCGCTGCCGGGACCAGCGACTTCACTAGGCGTGTCGCCGATCGCAAACTAAACAGGTTTCCCAGGTTCGTGACGGGATTCAGCTTCGAAAACTTGAGTTCCACCGCACTCGGATAAAACTGCACGCCACCGCTCTGGGCCACTCCGGAAACCAGCGCTCCAGCAAAGCTTGCAGCCATGACGAAGCCCACAGGCAGAAGCGCGGGCATCAGGATCCGCCGCACCGCGACATTAAAAAGCTGTTCTCCGCTCTGTCCGTTCAGACCGCTCACATTTGTCGTAGCAGAGCGAAGACTCTCTTGGTACACCTTGCCCCAGTCTGCTACGAACCCATTCGACATCGCACCGAGCATCACGATGCCGCCGAGCATAGCCATCGCCGATAGCAACTCGCGGCTGTGAACGCTGTCGCCCTTCTCTTTCGCTTTCTTCTTTCGTAGTGGCGTAGCCTGCTCTGTGCCTTTATCTGCCATGAAGCCCTCTCAAGCAGCAACAGCCCACCAGCAGGATCGCGTGTCCCCACAAAACCTCAGACGCCGCCGACCGTCCGGCTTCATTCCCCACCGCTCGTCTCATGCCCGCACCAACAGCTTTGCCGCAGCATCCAACAACGCCGTAAAGTGCCGCTCAATCGATCCGGGCCACACAGCCAAGCTCGCTATCAGTACCACGTAAGACACCATCGTCTTAGCCGGTACGCTGATCACAAGCGAAGGCAACTGCGGCGACAACCGCGCTACCAGCGCAACCGTCACCTCCACCGCTAATGCAGCCGCCATCACAGGAGCAGCCAATTGCACTCCCGCCAGAAAGATCCCACTCGCCATCATGGCCAGTGTCACTCCACTCTTCGCCTGCATCACCGCCTGCCCAACCGGCACAGCAGAAAAGCTTCTCACCACCGCGGCCAACAAGCTACGATCCAACCCCGAACCGATGATCACCAGCACCCCCAGCCAGCTCAGCATCTGTCCCAACACTGCCGTCTCGATCATTGAATTCGGGTCCAGCAGGTTCACCAGCGAAAAGCTGAACTGCAACCCCAATAGAGTCCCGGCAAAAGTCAGCGCCTCATTCAACAACATCAGCGAAAGTCCAAACAGTAGACCAACGCTCAACTCGCCCAGCAACGCCCTCCCGTCAAGCACCGCTCGCGCCCCCGGCACCGTCGCAACCGCAGGCGCCAATAGAATCGTCATCGCAAACACAAACCCTGCTTTGATCCGCGGGGCAATAGCCGAAGAAGAGAAGACCGGAGCGAACACCATCAACCCGCTGAGCCGCACCATCACCAACACCGTAGCCGTCAGGTACTGAGGCCAATCCTCCAGCAATCCGCTCACTTCGTGATTCATTGCGCCTCTATCCCAGGTACTTGTGAAAGTCAGTGAACAAACGCACCGTGAAACCAACCAGCCGATGCACCATCCATGGCAGCACCGCCACAGTGATGACAAAGACCACCACCAACCTCGGAACTGCCGTAAGCGTCTGCTCCTGCACGCTTGTGAGGGTCTGCAGTAAACTCACCGCGAGACTCACCAGGGCTGCCGCCACCAACAGGGGCGCGCTCAAAAGCATTGCCTCAATCAACACACGCCGCATAATCTCTACCGTCTGATCCGGTCCCATCCGTGCTCCGATCGCCACTTACTCGCCGCCCTAAAAACTCTTAATCAGCTGATCTGCCAGCAAACTCCACCCGTCGATCATCACGAACAGCAGAATCTTCAATGGTGTCGAAATCACGACCGGCGGCAACTGCATCATGCCAATCGAGGTCGTAATACTTGCCACAACTAAATCCACCAGCAGAAACGGCAGAAACAAGATCGCGCCAATCTGAAACCCTGCCTTCAACTCGCTCAGGATGTATGCGGGAACCACGACCTGAATCGGCAGGTCCTCTCTCTTATTCGGTCGCGCGGCCATCCCCGCCGATGCAAACACTGCAAGATCCTTCTCCCGCGCATAGCGCAGCATGTACCTCTTTACCGGTGCCACTCCGAGATCCAGCGCCTGCTCCCCCGTTATCGCCCCCGCACTGTACGGAGCGACCGCCGTATGCTCGACCTCCAGCAGAACCGGCTGCATCAGAAACCAGGTCATCATCAACGCCAGCCCCATCAAAATCTGGTTTGACGGAGCAGTCTGTGTACCGAGTGCCTGCCGCAAAAAATGAAACACCACAAGGAGCCGCACCATCGGAGTCATAGACAGCAACAGCGCCGGCAGAAGGGTCAACAGTGTCAGTCCAACGACGATGGACCACGGAACGCTCTTGCTTCCCGCAAGCTCAGATGCGATCGAATCGTTCTTCTTGGTCCCCGAAGCCGCAGTTGCAGTATTCTCGCCCTCATGCGGCTTCACCCCAGCTTTGCTGCTCTTTGGCCTAGCCTGACCGTGAGCCGCAATAGAGCTTCCGGCCGGCTTCTTAACCCAAAATGACTCGGGCGCCATCACCACTGCGACCATCATCCGGGTCTCCGCTCGCGCGTGAGACGGGGGCAAAGCCATCGCCAGCCCGGTAAGCACCAGCCAGCTAAGTACGGTTCTCACCGGCATTGGTCATCCATCCTGTCCGCCGTTAGGCTCGTCGCAGGCTCAGCGCTCAACCGAACGATTGTCTCCACACTCTCGAAGCTGCCTCCAACCAAAAAACTTTCCCCCGCGCACGTCACCAACATCAGCTGCCGTTTCCCGCCAAGCGACAGTGTCTCCACCAACCGGAGCTCTTTCTTCTGAGAGACTCGGGGCTCGCGCCAACTCCGGGCCAGACTTAACACCCATCCCGCAAATCCCTGGACCGCAGACGCCGCGGTTTCGTTCAAATCTCGTGCCATCAAACCCTGCATAAACCGCATCTCAAATCCTCGCTCGACACACTTTGTCAACTTGCCATGCAACTCTGCTCCCTACCCCAGGCGCGTCAATCGAAGTCCCAGCCGTTGATCCACAACTTCAAACTCGCTCCAACCCAACTGCACCTGACCGACCATCAGGGGTACATCTTCGGTTTCAGGCGAACCGCTTTCAAACACCTGGCCTACCTTCAGCGTCAGCACGTCGCGCACCCGGAACCGATTCAAAGGCACTCCTACCCGCATCGTGATCCGCAGTTGCGACAGCGTTTCCCATGATGGATGCTCTTCAATCCGCGTTATCCAGGGAGCACCAGGTGCCGTCTTTACTAGATCCGGACTCTTCGTCCCAACACTCCCCATACCAGCTACCGCAAGCTCTGTCCCCGTCATCATCCCTCCCTGTCCGCTCGTCTCTTCTGTGAGTCAAATCTCGTGTCAGCGCTGAACCAGAAAGTCGGTGAAAAATACATCCATCACCTTGAGATCAGCGTTATGCTCGGCCAACGCAGACTTCAACTCTTTCTTCAACTCTTCTTTTCCATCAACGGCCAGTAGACGGTCCGCAGTTTGTTGCCCAAGCACCGTCAACATCGTGTCACGCACGGAGGCGACGGCATCACTGTTTTCCTTGCCATCTTTGGGCCTTTCTTCCTTGGGCTTCGTGTCCTTACCTTCTGCGGCATCTGCCACACGCAAAGTCACAGCGATCCGGAGGTACGAACTTCCGCGCGCATCCGCGAGGTTCACCAGTAACGGATCCAGCACCATCGCATGAGTCGCGGCAGGGGCTGCAGCTTCCACCCTGTGAGCTGCCCCTTCTCGCCCAGGCAGCCTACCCGTGCGCACCAGGTAGTACACAACGCCGCCAACACCTAACGTGGCGACAACGACTCCCAACACCACGGCAATCAATAAGGGGATGAGTGGAAACGTAGCCGCCACCGGAGCTGCCGCTGCAGCGGATGGGGAATCCGGTGGAACCGTAGAAGTGGCGCCAGCAAGAACTGTAGGTGAAGTAGCCATGATGCCTGAAGAGATTGCAAGCGGGTGGCCAGTTCAGAGTATGCGAACATTAGCGAATTTTCAGGTTGCGCTGTAAGGCTCGTTCTCAAAGAGGAAAGAACAGCCGAGGCAGCCAGCCGGTAGGACCGCTCTTCCAGTCCCGCACCCGCTAAGCCGCCTCAACCATCTTAAGGAGATGTTACCGAACCATCGCAATCACATCCTGCGAGATCGTATCGAAGGTAGTTACCGTCTTCGAATTGGCCTCAAACGCTCTCTGCGCAACAATGAGATTAGAAAATTCTGTTGAGATGTTCACGTTGGACTGCTCGAGCGTGCTGTCATCCACCACGCCGCGACCACCAGTTCCCGCCACGCCGGCAACGAACTGCCCTGATGCGTTGGTCGTCTGGAAGTTATTGCTCCCCACGGAGACCAATCCCTGCACGTTGGTAACATTCGCAACAGCAATCTGGCCAACCGTCTGCGAATTGCCGTTGCTGAACTGGGCCTCAATCACGCCGCTTGGATCTACGGTGAATCCCGTGTAGTTACCACTTGTAAACCCATCCTGAGGAGTCGCGCCGTTGCTGTTCGCAGAGGCCAACTGTGTGAGTAGAGGACTTGTTCCCCCGCCGTTTAGATTCCAGTTGAAAGTCAGGTCGCTGGCTCCATCGGCCATCGAGGGAAAGCTGATTCCGCTGATTGCTCCGGTTGGTGAAGTAAGATTTCCGCTGGAATCAAAGGTAAGCGTTCCGGTAGTGTTTACCGGAGTTCCAGTCGCATCGCCGGCGGGCAGTGCAATAGAGTAGCTCCAGGTGTTTGTAGCGGTTTTATCATAGGTAATCGTTATCTGATGGCTCTGGCCGAGCGAGTCAAACACCTGTATAGGCGTCGTAAACGTTGTGCCAACCGTCGCACCCGAGTTCAGGTTTGCGGTCACCGAAATATTCTGTGTTGCCTGAGCTCCTTCGGTCGCACCCACCGGCAGCGTGATCGGCGCGGGATTGGTGTTCGTGTTCACTACGCCATTCGTCGCCGGGTAACCCAATACAAACTGACCATCCTGCGTCGTCAAACTACCGCTGTTGCCTACAGTAAAGTTTCCTGCCCTGGTCAGCGACTGTTGGCCGTTTTGCTCCACGATGAAAAAGCCATTGCCGTCCAGAGCCATATCGCTCGTATTCCCATTAGCATCCGGCAAAAGCGTTCCTTCGCTGAAGTCAGTCGTAGTCGAGCCCACCTTGGTTCCTGACCCAACCTGAATCGGATCGCCCGCGCCGGACTCACCAAGCTGCTGATGAAAGAGATCTTCGAACGAAGTCGTCTGTCCCTTATAAGCCGTGGTGTTTAGGTTTGCCAGATTGTTTCCAATCGTGTTCAACGCAGTCGTGTCAGCTTCAAGACCTGACAGTGCAATCGAAAAATTTCCCATCTTTTTCTCCCTGTTCTCTCTGGTTGTAGTTCGGTTGACCGCGGACCCACGTAAATGGGCGCTCCGGGCTGTTCATTTGCGTCTTAGCTCGCCGTCGAGCCGCCCCATATCGCGTTCTGTCCCGGAATCGACTGCAAACCCAGCGCAGCGTTTGCGCTCGTAGCTGCAGCCACCGCATCTGAGCTCGCCCCGGAACCAGAGCTTGAACCAGAGCCAGAAGCAGGAGCTGACACTGCACCGTCAAGAGTCGTAATCCCCTGGTTAATCGAAATCAATTGTTCAAGGCTGTTAACCTGTGCCAGCTGCGTGATGTATTGATTTGGGTCCGTAGGCTGCGTAGGATCCTGGTTCTGGAGCTCACTCACAAGCAACGTCAGAAAATCATCCGACGTAATATCCGATGGATCGCTCGCCGCACTATTGCTAGCGGACCCGCTGTTAGATGTTCCGTTGGTCGACGACGCCTTCGGCGTCGCATGTACCGCCGCCTGCTTCGGAGTCAGGGCCGAAGCCACCGTTCCTGCCGACGACGCTCCCGATGTTACAAACGAATTCAGTTGTGACCAATCCATCCTTCTATCTCCTCATCTCATGTAGCTGTTGAATTTGATCTGCACGTTATGCTCTAACGCTCAACCAGCTTCCACCGCCTTCATAGACGGCCGGCGGTAGCGTCCCATCCTCTCCAACTCCCCGCGACTCCTGATAGCTCGAGAAATTCTCTGTGGCCTCCGTGGCCGCGTTCACAGAACTCTGTCGTTGCTCTCCTCCCTCGTTATTTCCCTGTGGCGTTTGACCACCTGCTCCACTATCTGTTTCGGCTGAGTGGCTTCGCGAGTCAGCTCCTGTGCCCGCCGTCGAATGAACAACAACCGAATTCACCGCAACCTTCTCCGCCTGGAGATAGGCCGTCAGCGAGGGCAGCTCCCGATGCAGCATCTCCTGGCTCGCCGATGACGCCGCCGACACCGAAGCATTTACCACACCGCCGTCTGTCATCTCGGCCCGAACCTTCAACCAACCGTGTGTCCCATCAGGAATTCCAACCTCAAGCGCCGTCGGAGTCGCCGATAAGGTTCGTGGCATTGGCTCCATGGACCGCGCTACAGCACCTGAGCCATCCTGGTCTCTGAGTCCAGTAGCCAGTCCCGAAGTCTGCGCGCCAGACTGTCCGTTTGGCAACCTCACTAAACCTGTTAAACCAGACGGCACAGCCGCACTCGTAAGATCGCTCCCTGAAACCCCTGAATGAATCGACGCCACCAGAGACTCGCCTGCAGTTCGTCCCTTACCATCGCCATCGCCGGCTGGATTCCCCGCCACGGCCGATGATCTCTCCGCCACCCTCACGTCAATCTTCGCGTTCCCGGTCGAATCCGTTGCAGCCGTAGATGTCGTCTCAGTATTCGACGCGGGAGTTTTCGTGCTCTGGACAAGGCTTTTGTGACTCGAGCCATCTGCCGATGAGGTCGTCCCCGCAATCGATGTTGTGGTGCTCGCGGGCGCACTAACGGGAGCTGCTCCATCTGCAGCCCCACCACTTACAACGTTATGTGAAACGGTCGGGGCCACGATCGGCGCAACATACGCTTCTGACTGACCAGACAACGGCATGGGGGCTGCAGTTGTGCCACCTTTTGAAGCAACCGTTGCCGTTGCATAACTCTCCTGCGCTTTGATTGTTTTCTTTGCGGTAGCAGTCTCCGGCACAGACCCTGTCGTCGCAGTCCCCTTCGAAGTCACAGACGTCTCGAGGCTTGGTATCAGAATCTGATTCTCGCCCCACTGGCCCTCTACCGGATTTGCCTCTTCAGTCTGCGTTCTTGAGGCCCCAGCGACAGGCAGACCTGTTAGCGTCTCCCCTGTAATCTCTTCCGTGTTCCCGAACTGCTCAGCAAGCTGCGTCCCCAAATCTCCCGTCTCCCCAAAAACTTGCGGCTCTGCGGAAGCCACAGTCTGCGAGGGACTACTCTTCCCCGCTGCGATCCCTTTGCTGATACCTCCGTTTGAGGCCGCCTGACCCGTATGCGCCTTTACCATCCCCCCAGCCGTCAACTCAGGCACGTCAATCAAATCCTTCGTAGCTAACTCCAACTTGGCAATACTCCCCTCTGGCAGTGTTCCAGCGACAGATCCCTTCTCCGCTAACGCTTGAGGTGCTCCTACTGAAGTCTCCAAATTCCACGCGTTTGTACTGGCCGTCACCCCCGCTTTTGAACTTCGCAACTCAGGCGTCGCTCCCGCAGCAGGTTCCCTGTCCACCGTCGCCGAAGAGATGCCCACGCGAGCATCAAAAGCCTGCGCAAAAGTGGGCCCCTCTGACTTACCTATCTCCTCGGCAACCGGGCTCTTCGTACTCTGTTCTGCGCCTATCGACATCAGAATCGCCGTGCTCATCATCTCTGTCCCTCGCCCATCTCGTGCAGCCGATGCAGGTGCAATCCATAGACCAAACCAATTCCGAAACTATTAGGAAGCCTTCATGTGCTGCTTCTCCTTCGCCATCTCTGTCGTGTCGGTCCATCGTCTTCGCGACAGGAAGAGATCATCGGAAGTTGATTGCACCCTTCGGCCCTCTTCCACCGCCGTTCGCCTTTCCATCTCCTCGAAAACCCGTTTCATCTGTTCTTTTTTCAAGCGGCTCGCGACATACTGCTCTCTGGCTGCATCGCTCAGTTTTTGGCGCTCCAGGCGAATCTTCTCCAATCTCTGTGTCCGCCAACCTGCGGTCTCCTGCTGGGTTTCGGACATCATCCAACCCGCGCGATCTCCGACCGAAAGCGCTTCGCGACCATCTGCACGCGCCGCCCGTGCGACACTCTGCTCCATCTCGATCGCCCCCTGTGCCTCATGAACCGCAATCGTTATCCTTTGCAGTTCGGTCGAATGCATCTGCTCGACAGCTGCATACAAATTCATCAGTCGTTGCAAGGTCTCCAGCCGTGTCGACATTCTTCTAAAGCTCCATTCCGTTCAGCCGCGTCACACTGTCCTGCATCGTCACGCGTTCATCGCTTCTCTGTTCAAGAAACTCACGCAACATAGGCATCGCCTGCATCGCCCGGTCAAGATCTTCATCGGTCCCCGCCTTGTAGGCTCCAATGCGAATCAAATCCTCCGACCGCGCATAAGCCGCCAGCAGTCTCCGCACCGTAGATGCTTGCGCCCGATGCTCCGGCGCGGTAACCGCAGGCATCAATCGGCTCAGCGAATCCAGGACATTCACCGGGGGATACCATCCGCTCGCGGCCATCGATCGAGACAACACTACATGCCCATCCAGCAGCGATCGCACCGCATCCACCACCGGATCCTGCTGATCGTCGCCTTCCATCAGCACCGTATAAAAAGCCGTGATGCTCCCATGGCGAAAGTTCCCCGCACGCTCCACCAGCTTCGCCAGCTTTGCAAACACTGAAGGCGTATACCCCTTGCTGGCTGGGGGCTCTCCCGCCGCAAGCCCCAACTCTCGCGCCGCCATCGCGTATCGCGTCAACGAATCTAGCACGAGTAAGACATGCTTCCCTTGTGCCGCATAAAACTCCGCCACCGAGGTCGCCGCCATCGCGGCTCGCATCCGTAGCAGCGGACTCTGATCGGAAGTTGAAACCAATACCACCGATCGTTTGCGCCCCTCTTCTCCCAACGAGTCCTCGACAAACTCCCGCACCTCGCGCCCACGTTCACCCACTAGTCCAACGACCGTGAGATCAGCAGCAGTGTTCCGGGTCATCATCCCGATCAACGTACTCTTACCCACGCCCGAGCCACCAAAAATTCCTACTCGTTGCCCGCGTCCAACCGTCAGCATTCCGTCCAACACGCGAAGTCCCGTCTGCAACGGCTCTCGAATCGGCTCTCGCTCCATTGGGTGCGGTATGGTCCCATCAAGAGGCCACATCGATGCCGCTCGCGGCGCAGGCAGTCCATCGAGGGGCGCCCCCAAAGCATCGACAATTCGCCCTTCCATCTCCGCCCCTACTGCGATCTGCGGCGTCACGCCCATAGCGAGAACAGCATCTCCATAGCGAATTCCCTGCGTCTCTTTCAAGGGCATCGCCAGCACATGCCTGCCGCGAAATCCGATAACCTCTCCCCGATGTCTTTGACCGTCGCTATCGACAATCTCGCAACACTCCCCCACAGAACATAGCGGGCCCTCGGCTTCGATCGTCTGCCCGTTGGCCTCCACCACCCTGCCACTCCACCGCCACGCCGGTCGATTCGTCAGCTGTGTCATGTAAGCGCCCAGAAAATTCGAATCCGCACCCACCGTGCTCTGAGTGTCGCCTCTCATGTGGGCCTCTGCTGCAGCAGGTCGAAGAACCCTCGTTCAATCTCCTCCAACTGCGCACTCACACCCAGTTCCACCCGGCCAACATTTGTTTCAAGCACACATTCGCCGGCTCCCATCCGCTCATCGCCCACTAGCTTCAAAGCGGATTCTTGATTCGCGGCAAATGCTTCCCGCCACCTCTCAAGCTCGCCTCCCGGCACCCGGAGGACCACAGTACTGTCCTTCGCAACCTTCTCGAGCGCTACCTTCACCACGCCAGTCAGTAAGAGCGGATCGAGTTTAGCCTCACGGTGGAGTACACGTGCCGCAATGGCCAATGCCAACCGGACAATCTCACCCTCGACTCCAGCGAAGTATCTCGTTCGCTGTTGGCGAAACTCTTCTTCGACTCTTTGAACTCGAGAACGCTCCTCCGCTATCCTCTCTTCGAGCTCGGCCTGCCACAGAAGACGAGCCTTTGCCGCTGCCTCACTCCGTGCGATCTCGATTCGCTCCGATATCTGTTCAGTCTGTGACTGCGGCGGTCCAACGAGCGCCTCTTCCTCCGGTGGGAGAACCTCTGCACCAGCCGTCTCGTTCTCCGACTCGCTATCAGCGACGAATGCCGGTCGATCCAACGGATAAAACTCAAGCCGCGATATGTTCTTCGTACTCGGCTTCATGAGTCTCTCGGGCAATCGCATCGCGGCGCTGAGGTCGGCATCCGCACCTGCGCTTTCAGACGGCGAGATCATCTTCCACCTCCATCTTCAGAATCATCCGTCCCTCGCTCTCAAGCTGACGCGCTACCGTCAACAACTCCTGCTGAGCCGCATTGACATCTCTCATCCGGACCGGACCCATTACCTCCATGTCCTCTTTCAACATCTCGACCGCACGCGAACTCATCGCCTTGAATAAGTGAGCTTTTACATTGTCCTTACCGCCCTTCAACGCAATCGCCAACGTCTTCTTGTCGACTTCGCTTACAAACTCGCGAATACTCTCAGCAGGCACAGTGCATAGGTCTTCAAACACAAACATCAGCTCGCGTATCCCGATAGCCACCTTCGGTTCGCTCTGTTCAATCTCCTCCAGGATCCCGCGACTCTCACCCTGATCCAAGCGGTTCAACAGCTCAGCGACCGCCTTGAAGCCCGAGTACGACTTCCTACCACTTGAACCCATCTTCTCCATTCGCTTATGCAGCGCCATCGCAACCGTCTGCGCCATCTCCGGCGAAAACTGCCGCATCTCCGCCAGTCGCCGTACCACGTCAACCCGCATGGCACCCTGCAGATTCATCAGCACAGTCGAACCGCGCTTCGCATCGAGGTGTGCCAGTACCAACGCGACAGTCTGAGAGTGTTCATTCTCCAAAAACTTGCTCAGATGTTGTGCGTCCATGTTCTGCAACATCGCCATGTCGCCATTCGTACGTTCTCGAATCTTCTTTACCTGCAACAGCAACTCTTCTGCCCGCGAAGCCCCGAATGCCTCCGTCAAAAGCTTCAGCGCATACTCCGGTCCGCCGCGAACCATGTATTGTTGTGTCTCGAGCAGCCCGTAGAACTCGGTCAGAACTTGAGTCAACTGCGCTGACGGAACATCTCCCAGTCGCGTAATCTCCTCGGTCACCCGACGTACATCGTTCTCCGAGAGACTCTGAAAGAGCGTCTTCGCCAGTTCATCTCCAATCGCGACCATCAGGATCGCGGCCTTCCGCAGTCCCGGAATATCAGCCGGCACAAATCCCGACTCCGGTGTCAACAGCAGCGGATTCTGCCGCATCGTCTCTGCTCCTGAAAACTGCAACGCTGTCCCCATTACGATCTCTCCTCAGACGTTCCAATCCATGCCTCGATCAACCGCGTGCTCTGCGCCGGCTCGCGGCGAATGTGCTCCGACACCTGCTCAAAGATTCCTTGCTGCAACTGGTATGTTTTGTTTCTTGACCGCGGCAACTCTTCCGCCGATTCCTCGGGCAAGGGCAATAGTTGGTCTCCCCCCGCGCCGATCACTCCCATTTCGCCACTCGCCGCAGGCAACATCATTGGCTCGCGTAACGTCGCACTTATCTGGCTTGCTACCGGCCGCAACACAAACAGAACCAGCAGCACAGCGCAGAGACCAATCACTGCCGTTCGAACAAGCCCCGGTTGCGTATGCAGCAACCCGCGCACCTCTTCCATCAGCCTGTCCATGGCCGGTGGCATCACCTCAGGAGCATTGGTGCTGAAGCTAACGTTTTGCATCACCACCTGGTCACCGCGCCGCGCATCATAGCCAACCGCAGCCTGCGCAAGCTCCTCCAGCCGATGCATCTCCTCCGCGCTACGCGGCTTCCATACCACATGTTCCAGCTTGCCCACACCTTCGGTCATACTCCGATCGTTCACCACCACGGCAGCTGACACACGACGCACTCGGCCGGGACCCTGCTCCGTATGCACCAGATGTTTTGTAACTCCGTAGGTGCCATTTTCCTGATGAATGCTCTGCCCTTGCGCTCCATTCTGTTGCGGATACACCGGCAAAGCCTGAGCCTGTTTCTGCAGCAAGGGAGGAGTTCCTGGTGCAGCCGCCGCCTGCGACCCCGCCACTGCGCCCTCAGCCGACGCACCAGGCGAATTGCTTGCCGTCCCCGGCACGCCCGAAGGCCCGCCTCGTCCGGTCGATATCTGTTCGCTCTTCTGCATACTCAACGTCGCAACTTCGGTCGGGTCATAGACCTCGTCGGTCCGCTCTTCGCTGCCCTCGTCATAACTCACGTTCACGGTAGCGCGCACGTTGTCTCGCCCTGCCAGCGGCTCGAGCATCGCAACCAATTTTGCTTCCATCGCCTGCTCAGCGTCCGCCTCCGCCGCGTTGCTTGAGCGCGGCTTGAAGTTCACTCGCCCATCCGCATCCACCAGCGTCACCTGATCCGTGCTCAGGTTCTCCACCGATCCCGCTACCAAACTACGAATCGCATCCGCCTGCTCCGGATCGAGCGCATCCCGCTTCAGTTTCAACACCACCGAAGCCTTCGCCACCCTCTCTTCTGCGGTAAACAACGAAGGCTGCGGCAGCACCAGATGCACCCGGGCCGACTTGACTACGCCGAGTGTTCCTATTGTGTGCTCAAGCTCGCCCTCAAGAGCGCGCTGATAGTTCACACGCTCATCGAACTCGCTACCCACCCAATTCGGTTTATCGAACAACTCAAAACCCAGGCGCCCGGTCTGCGGCATGCCCTTCGCCGCAACCTCCATCCGAGCCTTATCCAGCATATCCGCGGGCACCTGCACTCCAGCGCCATCCGCCGTCGTCTCGTACGGAATTCCCGCCGCTGCAAGCTCCTGCGAAACCTGCTGCACATCCTTCGCATCCAGCCCGTTGAAGAGCACACGCCAATCCGGCCGGCCCGCAAACCAAACCATTGCGGCGCACACCGCAGCCAGAAAAACCCCAGCCGCAATCAGCCACGTTCTTTTCGCCGCCGGCATCGCCATCAACCGTTCGCGCATAGCCGAGGCCATCGCCTGCGCCTTCTCGAGTGGAGTCGCGCCCGCCACACCAGCGCTGGCCTGTCCCGCTCTTTGAATCCCCGCCCCGCCAACCTGTTCTGTCTCTGCCATCTCGCCCCAGCGTCTCTCTGAACCCTAAGTACTTAGAACTGCATGCCCATCATCTGCTGATAGGCGCCTACTGCTTTGTTCCGCACCTGCAGCGCCAACTCAAACGCCATATTCGCCTTCTGCGTCGCAATCATGGCGTCGTGAACTTCAACGCCAGAACCGTTCAACAACCCGGTCACAGCCTCCCCAGCCTTCTGGTCAAGTTTGGCCATCTCCTTCACCATCGACTGCAGCACTCCCGCAAACGGCACACTACCCGCACCACCCGCATTCGACGCCGCGACACCCGCATCACTCAGGAAGCCATCATCAAGGCCTCCCATCCCTACTCCGCTCATCACTCCAGGACCAACAGGTAATCCGACCACAATCCCTCCTTTGCGTTTCTTATGTCTTCGCGCCCCGCCCCTATCGCCCTACTTCAGAAGATCAAGCGAAGAGTTGAACATGCCCTTCTCCGCCGTGATCGCCGAGGCGTTCATCCCGTACGAACGCGTCGCCCCCATCAAATCCACCATCTCAGTCAGTGGATTGATATCCGGATACGCCACAAATCCATCCGGCCCTGCATCTGGGTGCGATGGGTCGTACCGTTGCAGCGGCTTACTCACGTCTGCGATCACCCCAGTCACTTCAACCCCACCCGGCGTAGGATTAGCCGCTGTCAGATCACCACTCAAGCCGCCGATAACGCCGCCGCTATAGATATTTTTGAAACCAGCCCCCGCACTCACGCTCGTGCCACCGCTCAACTGGTTCACCATCGAGTCTTGGAAGCTCCCACCATCCTGAGCCTCGAACACGACATGATGGCGCTGATAAGGCCCGCCTTGAGTCGTTCTCGTCGTCTCAGCGTTGGCCATATTCGAAGCCACCACCTCGGCACGTACTCGCTCGGCCTTCAACGCCGAACCGCTTATGTCCATCACTCCGAAGATATTCATGGCCTATTTCGAATCCATATGAATTGCACTCATCACCGTCGCGAACTCGCCCTTCAAAAGCTGAGTCCCCAGCTTGAACTGCATTTGTGCCTTTGCCAGTTGCAAACCCTCGCGATCCATCGAAACGTTATTGCCATCCGGCCGAGACACCAAGCCATCGACGTCCTCCATCGGAGCCTGCACGCCCTCAAGCCCAGCCGCCCCAGCGCCGTCATTCAACTGCTGAGCGAACACCGCTTCGAAGTCGAATCCCTGCGTCTTGAAGCCTGGCGTATCAACATTCGCCATGTTTTTCGCAGTCACCTGCATCTGCTGACTGGTCAGATCCAGATATCGTCCCAACGCATCGCTCATCGCCGTCGTCGTCTGCATGTCCTCACCTCCACGACATGACATATGCAGTCGTGCGACCAAACAAAAGCGCTCTCAAATGAGAGCGCTCTTATCAACTTCAATTTTGGATTTGCTAAAACAAGCGGTTCGAAATCGCGGGTATCGTATCGAAAATGCGATCTACCCCCGCGTAGCTCGCCCGAAACGAATCTCATCCTCTCCGATCTCCATCTTGTCGCCTGCGAGAATTGCTCCACGCTCCAGCACATGCATCAGCTCTCGCACGTTGCCTGGCCATGAGTGTTCATACAACTTCGCCTCCGCATCAAGGGTCAACCGCTTTCTCGGCATCTCCTGGCCCATCTGCTCGAGGATGTGCTCCGCAAGCAACCCGAGATCGTCCATCCGTTCCCGTAGTGCCGGCACCTCAATTGGAAAAACAGCCAGCCGATGATAAAGATCCAGTCGGAAGGTCCTCTCCGCACCGACGCTGGTAGCAAGTTTCTCCAACGGCTGATGCGTCGCCGCGATCACTCTTACATCGACGCGCATCGTCTCGTTATCGCCCACCCGCTGCAACTCGCCACACTCCAAAAACCGCAGCATCTTCGCCTGCAAGGCCAACGGCATCTCGCCGATCTCATCCAGAAACAGAGTTCCCCCATGCGCCGCTTCGATCCTTCCCGTTCGCGACTGCACCGCCCCGGTAAAGGCTCCACGCGTATGCCCGAACAACTCAGCCTCCAGCAAAGCCTCAGGAATTGCCGCGCAGTTCAACACTGCAAACGGTTTGCCCGCTCGCTCACTCAAGCGATGCAACGCCCGCGCCACAACTTCTTTCCCAGTTCCCGTCTCACCCTCGATCAACACAGTCGTCGACCGCGGCGCGACCAGTCGAATCAACCGTGTCAATTCGCGCATCGGCTCACTCGCCCCAATCATCTCTGGCAACATCGCCTCGTGCTTTGCCGCAGGCCGTCCCGCTTCTTCGCGACCCAACAGGACCGCCAGCGCCTGCCGCGTCGACTCCAGTCGAACCTGCTCTTCCCTCTCTCGCTCTTCGTCCTGGTCGAAATCTTTTCTCACCGGAGACGGCATCCGGATCGGCGTCTTCGCCGTCCCGCCAGCTGTAGCTGCCGATGCAGACAAAGGTACCGCAGCCGGAGCCACTGCCCAAGCCGCCGTATCGTTCAACGGCGCGTTTTGAGCCTCCCGCAAGGCATGCAGCAACTCATTACGTCGAGGGCTCCGCGCGCCTCCATCTACTCCTCCATCCACACGAAGCAGCTCCATCGCCGGGTACATCATGCGAATCACGCTCGCAAATTCACCCACTTCGAGGTCGGGCAACCAGCTATCCACCAGCAAAGCCTCCGACCGCGCATCCTCAAGCTGCGCCATCGCCTCCGCTCCCCCACTGGCTTCTCGCACCTGCCAACGCAGTCCCGTCAGAGAGGTACGCAATCGCTGTCTCAGCGCCGCATCCGCACTCGCCAGCACCACCGTTCGTGCGGCAGCCACCTCGCCCGTCTCCATGTTTAACACTGACTCCCGTCCCATACCCATCTTCGTCACCCTATCCTCTCGTCGTTCATATCCGCCTTCACCTGTTGCAACATCGTCCTCATCTTTCCAACGGTTTGGTTCAACCGCACACACTCTTTCAAAGCTTCTCGAATCGCCTCGAGCATGGCATCCGGCTCCCCAATCAACTCGCCCATCGCCAGCCGACACTGCAAAACTGTCAAAGGCTGGCAGAGACCATGCAGCGCAGTGTCCAGGCGCTCCACAAACTCGGCGCGACCACTCTGTTGTGAATGCTCACGCACCGGCGAACGCCGCACTTGCGGGAAGCATCCCAACCCGTCCCACCGGTTTGCGCACGGCACTCATCCGGTAGCCCTCTCCCCGCACCGTCTCGATAATCGGATTACCCGAGTCGCCATCTGCACTCGCCCCCGCCAGCTTTCGCCGCAGATAGTTGATGTACACATCCACCACATTCGTTCCGGCATCGGGAGACATCTGCCACACATCCCGCAGCAACTCACTCCGGCTGCAACATTGCCCACCCCGCTTCAGCAAAAACTCCAGCAGGCTGAACTCCTTGACGGTCAGATCCACCAGCTGTCCGTTGCGCATCACCTTGCGCTCCATCCGATTCAACTCCACGTCGCCATGGCGCAGCACCGGATCCGCAAACTGCTCACGTCGTCGCATCAACGCGCGGCACCGCGCCGTCAGTTCATGAAAGCTGAAAGGCTTCAGCAGGCAATCATCCGCGCCAAGGTTCAGGCACTTCACCCGCTCCTCCACCTGGCTACGGCCTGTCAACACCAACACAGAGGTTTCATCGAATCGGCCGTTCATCTCGGCCAGGACCTCAGTTCCATCTTTACGTGGGAGGCTCAGATCCAGAACGATCAGATCCGGACGATGCTCTTCCGCATATCTCAGTCCGGCCTCGCCGTCAGTCACCCAATCCACCTGGTGTCCTTCAAGCTTCAACCCCTTCTGAAGAAACAATCCCAGTGCTGCATCGTCTTCCACGATCAAAACTCGCATTTCGTCTCCCAAGGCACAATCAAGATGTTCAGGTCATCCACACCAACCGAAGTCACGTTACTCAATCGGCGGCGTCTTATTACCTTGGTGCATCTACTTGATCCTGACAAGAGATCTTTCGCAAACTTTTGCGTGCGAATTTCAAAACGGGAATCACTGCATCATCGCGCCAAAAACCGCTCCACACGCGACGACACCGCTTCAGCATCGCACTGCATGATCAAGTGCGCGCAGCTTCCAGCCGAAATATAAGTCTCTGCCTCAACAGCCTTCGCCCACTCCAGCGCAGGCTGCGGAGTCACCATCCGATCCTCCGCAGCCACGATTACCAGAAACTTCACCGGCACTCCCCGCGCAACCTCTTCAATCGTTCTTCCATGCAGCACATCGTGATGCATAATCGCCTTCGCCTGCCACATTCTGTCATTCGCATCCTGCCGTTGCGGCGACTCCACCAACTTCATCCACTCCGCAAACCGTTCCCTCGGCACCTCCGCATTTCGATACTGCGGCGCACTCACAATCAGCGTCCCGATCGCATTGGCAAGCTTCAACTCCGGCTCAGTAACATACCGACCATCCATATATCCAGGATCCGACTCAATCGCCTCGACCAAAATCTGCTTCGACAACAGATCGAAGCTCGTCACCTGCGGCGTCCCCACAATCGGCACCGCCATGTCCAAAAACTTCGGAAACAACACAGCCCACGCAAACACCTGCTCTCCCCCCATCGACAACCCCACCGCCGCGTGCACATGTCGGACATGAAGCACCTCGGTCAGCACGCGATACTGCGCCCTCACCATGTCTTCCATGGTGAATGCCGGAAACTCCGGTCCATGCTGTCGTCCGCTATTCGAAGGCGACGACGACACTCCATCCCCGAACGCATCGAACGCCACACCAAAAAACCGCGACGTATCCACCAAGCGATGCCCGGTCTCCTTCTCCCCGAAAAACGGAATCAGCTCATCACTTCGCCCATTCAGCCACGAAGGCATCACGACGACATTCGTCCCATCGGCGTTCAACGCACCAAAGGTCCGGTACCCAACCTTGCAATCCAGCACCACCTTCCCGCTCGCCAACGGGCACTCTCCCAGTTCGGCAATCTTCTGCACCCCATCCTGAGCCCATCCCACCGAAATCGCGGACACCAAGATCACACCCAACCCAAAAAATCGAATCCAGCTCCCCATGATTTTCATGAAATCAGCATATCCCTCGCCTACGAGCCAACTCCTGTGGCCCTCCCGAATACCTCCCACAAACAAATCTTTCAGAAGCTGCTTGCAATTCGCTTTTTATTCGCTACAATCTCGGCATGGCTATAACACGGCGGCAAAAAGAGGTTATCGACTTCCTCTCCAGCTTCACACAGAAGAACGGCTACTCGCCCTCGTACGAGGAGATTGCCAGCGGCCTGGGCCTAAGCTCTCTCGCCACCGTGCACAAGCACATCACCAACCTCCAGAACAAGGGCCTTCTCCAGCGTGCGCACAATCGCAGCCGCTCTATCGACGTACTTCCGGTTCGCAGTGGCAAGAAAGGCTCCGACCGTCTCCCCCTGCTCGGCCGCATCGCCGCTGGCAAGCCCGTGGAAGCCATCGAAAGTGCCGAGAGCATCTCTCTCTCAGACATCATCGGCAACCGGGAAGTCTTCGCCCTCGAAGTACGAGGCGATTCCATGCGCGACGAACACATCGTCTCCGGCGACTACGTTCTGGTCGAACGCACCCGCACCGCGCGCGAGGGCGAGATCATTGTCGCTCTCATCGACGGCTCCGACGCAACCCTCAAGCGCTTCTACCGCGAAGGCAGCATGATCCGCCTGCAACCTTCAAATACTGAAATGTCTCCCATCTACGCCCCAGCTGCGAACGTCAGCATTCAGGGCAAAGTCCTCGGCGTCCTCCGCAAATACGCATAAAATTCATACACACCTCCCTGCCGCACTTGCTCTCTCCCTCCCACGTCTCCACGTCCAAACGTCAAATCAGCAACATCGTCACGCCTTTACCGTAAACTTTTTCAGAGGCAACGGAACCGCGCAGCGCCTTTCTGCGTAACCACACTTCGAAGAGTCATATCACCAGCACCAACGGGAGCAAGCATTGGCCACGCAGCGTAAAAATAAACGGAAGACTTGGCTCTGGGCTGGCCTCACCGCCCTCGTTGTCATTGTCGTTCTCGGCGTCGTCGCAGCCGCCCGCGGCAACACCACAAAGTTCGAGCCCTCGCAACTGGCCAAAGCGGAGCGTGGAGATATCGCCCGCTCAGTAGTCGCCACCGGCAAGGTTCAACCCATCACCAAGGTCGAAGTGAAATCCAAAGCCTCCGGCATCGTTACTCGTCTCGACACCGACATCAACGCCCACGTGAAGCAGGGCCAGGTTCTCGCCCAACTCGATCAGCAGGAGATCCTGGATCAGGTAGCCGCCCAAAAGGCCCAGCTCGCAGCAGCCGAGTCCAACGCACGCGCCGCCGCCGCCTCCATCGAATACGACAAGGTCAACGCCGAAGCCCCCGATCTCCCCATGTACAAGCACACCTACGAGCGGAACCTCCAGATGTCCAAGGAGGGAGTCGTCTCCCAGCAGGCGCTTGATGACGCCCAGCAGAAGTACCTCGCTGACGTGAACACACGTGACAAAGCCGTAGCCCAAATCACCGTCGACACCTCGAAGCTACGCCAGGCCGAAGCCCAGGTAGCCCAGAACAAAGCCTCCCTCAAACAGCTCGAGGAGCAGCTCGGCTACACCACCATCATCTCCCCAATGGACGGCACCATCCTCTCCCGCGACGTTGAGATCGGTGACGCCGTCAGCTCCATCCTCGTCCTCGGCTCCACCGCCACCCTCGTCATGACCATTGGCGATACCAATCAGGTCTACGTGCAGGGTAAGGTCGACGAGTCCGATATCGGCAAGGTCTACCTCGGACAGGCAGCCCGCATCAAAGTAGAGTCCTTCAAAGACAAAACCTTCCAGGGCAAGGTCACCAAGATCGCCCCACTCGGCGTCGAAAAGGATAACGTCACCACCTTCGAAGTTCGCGTCTCCATCGACAACCCGGGCGGAGAACTCAAAGCCAACATGACCGCGAACGCCGAAATCCTCCTCGAAGAACACAAAAACGTCCTCACAGTTCCCGAGCAGGCGGTCCTCTACGACAAAGACCGTAATGCGTCCGTCGAAATCCCTGACCCCAAGCAAAAGACCGGCCGCAGAAAGGTCGACATCAAGGCCGGCATCTCGAACGGCACAAAAACCGAGATTCTCGCCGGTCTCAATCCCGGGGACACCGTCATTCTTCAGCAATAGCAGGCAGGGGCCAGTGACACTACTCAAATTCGCCGTCTGAGCGAACAAAGATCGCAACTTACATATATCGAGCTATCATCTAAACCGCAGTCACCAGAGTCGACATAAGGAACCATCATGACGATCAAACTACTTACCTCTACCGTCGCGATTCTCTCTCTGGCCGCAGCTTCCGCCTTTGCAGACAGCAACTTCGAGCGCACCCTAAGCGCCGGCAGTTCTCCCAACGTCTCGATCTCTACCGGTTCCGGCTACATCCGCCTTCATCCCGGCTCTGGAGATCAAATCCACATCATCGCCCACGTCCACTCCAGTCACGGCTGGATGGGCGGTGGCGGCGACGCCGACAGCCGCGTACAACAGATCGTCAGCAACCCGCCGATCATCCAGAATGGTAACGACATCACCATCGGCGAACGTCACAACAACGATCTCTTCCACAACATCAGCATCGACTACGAGATCACCCTTCCCCGTGGCTCCGCCATCAACTCCATCACAGGCTCAGGCGACGTGGAGATTCAAGACGTCGGCGCCTCCGTCAAAGCACAGAGCGGCTCCGGCAGCGTCCGTGTTCACGGTGTCCAGGGCATGACCAATCTCGGCACCGGCTCCGGTGACATCGAGCTTCAACAAACTGGTCCCGGCGACGTCAAAGCCGAAACCGGCAGCGGCAGTATCCGCCTCCACGGCATCGCCGGAGGCCTCAAGGCCAGTACCGGCTCCGGCGATATCGAGGCCGAAGGCCAGCCCACCAGCGACTGGAAGGTCTCAACCGGCAGTGGCAGCGTTCGTCTCTCAGTCGGCAACGCTCACTTCAACCTCGACGCCGACACCGGCTCTGGCAACATCAGCGTCGCGCAGCCCATGACCATGCAGGGCAGCCTCAACCGCCACCACGTCAGCGCCGTCGTAGGCGGCGGAGGCCCCACCATCCGCGTAGGCACCGGCTCTGGCGACATCCAGATCAAATAGCCCTCCCTAAAAACAGTAGGCGTTGCGAACGCATTCGCAACGCCTTTTTGTCACTCAGCTCATCGTTTACCCTTAAGCGATGTCATTCGGCTTCCCTCCCCGCCTCATCGTCTTCGATCTCGACGGCACCCTCATAGACTCCCGCGTCGATCTCTGCAACTCCGTCAACGCCACCCTCGCCCACCTCGGCAAGCCCACCCTCCCCGAAGCCGTCATCTCCGGCTACATCGGCGACGGAGCCTCC
>CAZZZG010000025.1:0-44237 GCA_964658525.1 uncultured Edaphobacter sp. | reverse complement strand
TCGCCACCTTCACCCCCAGTGACGCCGCCGACTACGCCGGACAGTCCGCCACCGCACAGATCACCATCACCCCGGCCGTGTTGACCGTTACGGCTGACAGCTTCAACCGACCCTACGGAAGTGCCAATCCCACCTTCACGGGAACCATTACCGGAGCGGTTAACGGAGACACATTCACCGAGAGCTTCTCCACCACCGCCACGCCGACCTCTCCTGCAGGCACATACCCCATCGTTCCCACTGCAGTCGGTACCGCTCTCTCGAACTACACCGTTGCCGCCACCAATGGCACCCTCACCATAGGCAAAGTAACTCTCACCGTCACCGCTGCCAACGCCACCCGAGCCTACGGAGCCCCGAACCCGATCTTCTCTGCATCCGCAACCGGCGCCCAAAACGGCGACACCTTCACCTTCTCCGAGAGCACCACAGCCACAGCCACTTCACCCACGGGCAGCTACTCGATTGTTCCCGTTGCCACAGGCGCGAACATCAACGACTACAACGTCGTTTATGTAAACGGAACGTTGACAATCACTCAAGCCACACTCAACGTCACCGCCGCCGACGCCAGCCGTCCGTTCGGCGCTCCAAACCCAGTCTTCTCCGCATCCGCAACCGGCGCCCAAAACGGCGACACCTTCACCTTTAGCGAGACAACACCCGCAACCACATCATCGCCAGTCGGGACCTATCCAATCGTCCCGGTCGCATCTGGTGCAAATCTATCGAACTACACCGTCGCATACGTCAACGGCACACTCACCGTCGGCAAAGCAACTCTCACCGTCACCGCCGCCGACGCCAGCCGTAACTATGGCGTAGCTAACCCGTCCTTCTCTGCCTCTGCCACCGGCGCGCAGAACGGTGACACCTTCACCTTCACTGAAAGCACTTCGGCCACCATCAGTTCGCCGCCCGGCACCTACTCCATCGTTCCAACGGCCGCAGGAGCCAACATCGGCAACTACACCGTCGTCTACGTCAACGGCACACTTACCGTCGGCAAGGCAACTCTCACCGTCACCGCCGCCGACGCCAGCCGTAACTATGGCGTAGCTAACCCATCCTTCTCTGCCTCCGCCACCGGCGCGCAGAACGGCGACACCTTCACCTTCACTGAAAGCACTTCGGCCAGCGTCAGCTCGCCGCCCGGCACCTATTCGATCGTTCCAGTCGCCTCGGGCGCCAACATCAACGACTACACCGTCGTATACAACAACGGCACTCTCACCATCGGCAAGGCTACCCTAACCGTCACCGCAGCCGATGCCAGCCGAGCCTACGGTGTAGCCAACCCAACCTTCTCTGCTTCCGCCACCGGAGCGCAGAACGGCGATACCTTCACCTTCTCCGAAAGCACCTCTGCTACCACGAGTTCAGCGCCTGGAACCTACTCGATCATTCCAGTCGCCTCGGGCGCCAACATCAACGACTATACCGTCGTATACGTCAACGGCACCCTTACCATCGGCAAAGCAACCCTGACCGTAACCGCAGCCGACGCCAGCCGAGCCTACGGTGTAGCTAACCCAACCTTCTCCGCAACTGCTACCGGAGCACAGAACGGCGACACCTTCACCTTTACCGAAAGCACCCCGGCAACCATATCGTCCGCCCCTGGCACCTACGCCATCACCCCGGTGGCCACAGGCACCAACATCAACGACTACAACGTGACCTACGTCAACGGCACACTTACCATCGGCAAAGCGACCTTGACCGTCACCGCAGCTGACGCCAGCCGCCCCTACGGTGCAGCGAACCCAACCTTCTCCGCAACTGCTACCGGCGCTGTCAATGGCGACACTTTCACCTTCGCCGAGACCACCTCTGCTACGACGAGTTCCCCAGTCGGAAACTACCCCATTGTTCCCACGGCTTCCGGAACAAATCTTTCGAACTACACCGTCGTCTATGTCAATGGAACTCTCTCCATCGGCCAGGCCTCACTAACGGTTACAGCCGCCAACGCAAGCCGAGCCTACGGAACCCCTAACCCGACCTTCTCTGCATCGGCCACGGGAGCACAGAACGGCGATACCTTCACCTTCTCCGAGAGCACATCTGCCACGCAAGCTTCTCCGGCCGGTACGTACTCGATCGTTCCGACTGCCACAGGCGCCAACATCAGCAATTACACGGTCGTCTACGTCAACGGCACCCTGACCGTGACTAAAGCAACGCTCACCGTCACTGCAGCTGATGCCAACCGCACTTACGGAACGCCAAACCCAACCTTCTCAGCTTCCGCCACCGGAGCGCAGAACGGCGATACTTTCACCTTCACCGAAAGCACTTCAGCAACCACAGCGTCGGCTCCTGGCACCTACGCCATCGTCCCGGTAGCCACTGGCACCAACCTCGCCGACTACAACGTGACCTACGTCAACGGAACTCTCACCATCGGCAAGGCAAACCTTACCGTCACCGCAGCTGACGCCAGCCGCACTTACGGTGCCGCTAACCCTGCCTTCTCGGCATCAGCCACCGGCGCTGTCAATGGTGACAGCTTCACCTTCACCGAGAGCACTTCGGCCATCGCGACCTCTCCTGTTGGTACCTACGCCATCGTTCCGCTGGCATCTGGCACCAACCTCAGCGACTATAACGTCGTCTACAACAACGGAACTCTCACCGTCACTCAGGCCACTCTGACGGTCACTGCCGCGAACGCCACCAGAACATACGGCGCCACGAATCCAGCCTTCTCCGCTAGTGCGGCTGGCGCAGTAAACGGCGATACCTTCACCTTCACTGAGAGCACTTCGGCGATCGCGACCTCTCCTGTTGGCACCTACGCAATCGTTCCGCTGGCATCGGGCACCAACCTCAGCGACTACAACGTCGTCTATGACAACGGAACTCTCACCATCACACAGGCCACTCTCACCGTCACTGCCGCCGATGCGAACCGCACTTACGGCGCTCCAAACCCCACCTTCAACGCATCCGCAGCCGGCGCGCAGAACGGTGACACCTTCACCTTCAACGAAACAACCACTGCAACCCAAGCGTCTCCCGTTGGCACGTATCCAATCGTTCCCACAGCCACCGGCACTAACATCGCCGATTACAACGTCGTCTACGTCAATGGAACGCTGACCATAGGCAAAGCCACCTTGACCGTCACCGCTGCTGACGCCAACCGCACCTACGGATCTCCTAACCCCACCTTCACCGCCTCGGCTACGGGAGTCGAGAACAACGATACCTTCACCTACACCGAAACCACCACAGCCACTACCGCATCGCCCGTCGGCACTTACCCAATCGTTCCTGTCGCTGCGGGAGCAAACCTCAGCAACTACAACGTCGTCTACAACAACGGCACTCTCACCATCGGCCAAGCAAGTCTGACCGTTACAGCCGGAAGCATCAGCCGCATCTATGGCTCTCCGAACCCGGCCTTCTCGGCAACATCCGTCGGCGCGGTCAATGGCGACACCTTTGTCTTCACCGAGAGCACGAACGCAACCCAATCCTCGCCGATCGGCAACTACCCCATCGTGCCAGTCGCGACCGGTACCAACCTCAGCGACTATAACGTGACCTACGTGAACGGAGTTCTCACCGTCACTCAGGCCACACTAAACGTCACCGCCTCCAACGCGAGCCGCGAATACGGAACGAACAATCCAGACTTCACTGCAACCACCACCGGCGCGGTCAACGGCGACACCTTCACCGTAACCGAAAGCACTCCCGCAACGATCAGCTCGCAAGTCGGCACCTACCCCATCGTTCCGGTAGCAACCGGCACAAACCTCAGCGATTACAACGTCGTCTATACCAACGGGACCCTCACCATCAATCAGGCCACGCTCATCATCACTGCTAACAACTTCACCAAGCTCTACGGCCAACCCAACCCCGTCTTCACTGGTACCATCACCGGACAACTGGATGGAGATACCTTCACCGAAATCTTCTCTAACTCCGCAAGCACACTCTCTCAGCCAGGACAGTATCCAATCATTCCTGCTGCAACCGGAACCAACGTCACCGACTACCTGCAGACCGTGAATAACGGAATGCTCACCATCAACAAAGCACCCACCGTCACAACGCTGACCCTCAGCACAACCGACATCCACTTCGCCCTGCCGGTAACTTTCACTGCCACCGTAGCCTCAACGACCTCCGGGACACCGACTGGAACCGTCACCTTCTTTGACAACGGCAATCCGCTCAACACAGCTACCCTCAACAGCAGCGATGTTGCCACCTTCACCACCACCGGTCTCACCATAGGCGTCCATACCATCACAGCCGTCTACAGCGGAGACGTTGACTTCACCTCAAGCACCGCCTCCGCCGCATCCGGTGCGAACACCGTCACCATCCAACCGCTCGACTTCACCTTCGTCCTCACCAGCGCGCAAACCGTCGAAGGCATCTACGGCACCACCCGCCAGTACACCTTCCACGTCACCCCGCTGGGCGGCTACTACCCCGGTACCATCAACCTCTCCGCCAGCCCGAGCGGTCCCATCCTCGCAACCTATACTTTCTCGCCGTCGTCCATCGATCAGTACGCCGGCCCAATGGACATCACCCTCACCGTAGCCACTCGTAAGCTCGCCTCACTCGACTCTCCGCAGGATCGGTCGCGCCGGCTCTCGCACATCGCATTCGGCCTCTTCCTCCTGCCTCTCCTCGGCCTGCGCTACTCGCGTCGCTCCAGCCGCAAACTCACTCGCCTCATCATCCACTCACTCCTGATCCTCTCCTCACTCGGAGCCATCGGAACCCTCACCGGGTGCGGCTCAGGTTACTTCGACCGCACGTACCCGATAGTTGTAACGGCAAACAGCAATGGAATACAGCACACTGTAAATGTCGAATACCACATCGATCAGTCCCCACAGTAAAAACCATAAGCATTAAGAGAGAACACGCAATGAGTAACAGGACCTCCCCAAAGAAATTCGCGAAGCGGGCAGCAGACCTTCTACCCAGACTCAAGATCTCTGCCTTGCTCTGCCTGATCAGCTTCGCCGGTGTCCGCCTGCACGCCCAGGCGCTCCCTACCGCCACCAGCGCCGGAGTACTTCAGGCGGGTGGCGAATTCAACTACGCCGACTCTGACTACGTTCCGCAAAAGATCAAAGGCGGAGGCGCCTACGTCAACTTCGACTTCAAATATCACTGGGGAATCGAAGCCGCGTTCCACCAGATCAACGACCCCGATCCCACCACAAATATCTATGAACGTACTTTTGAAGTAGGCCCGCGCTACGTCCTGCATTTTCACAGAATCGAACCCTTCGCGAAGGGCATGTATGGACGCGGCATCTTCAATTATCCGGAGGTTCCCAGCCTCACCCCCGGTGGCCCTCCGCAAGGCAACGCCGCAAACCTCGCCTACAACATGGCAGCGGCCGGCGTAGGAGTCGACTATCGGCTCCTGTACTCGGTCAACGTACGAGTAGAGTATGAGTATCAAAAATGGTTCGGCTTCCCGCCAAACGATCTAACTCCGCAGGTCTTAGGAATCGGTGCCGCCTATCGATTCCACTAAGACCCACGAATCATTGGCAATGCAAAAACTACTTCGCAGCGATCTCTAACTCTCCACCCCCCGCCTTCTCTGGCAGCGTGATCGTAAGCGAGTGCGACGATTCATCAAAGTGGAGCTTCGAAATCACCTCGCCGCCATACGTAACCTTTCCCGGCGCAGACTTCCAATCGAAGATCGTCACCTCAACCTCGTTCCACCACGGCTGAAAGCTTCCCTCCCGTGCTCCCACACGCAGACGCAGCCCAGCATCCGCCGACTCGCAGCTATATTTCACGCGCAAAAAGTCCCTCTCCTTGTACGCGAAGCTGATTCCATCATCCTGGTACAGGGACCCCTCGCACCCATCCCCCGGATAAACCTTCAACGTAAGCGGACCATGCGGCCTCTCCTGCGTGCTCTGCACCAGCGGCGCAAACGGCAAGATCGAACCCGCCCGCACAAATACAGGAAGCACATTAATCTCCGGCGTAATCTTGACCGACTGCAACGCCCCGACTCCAAGCGCGGCCCCCGTGCTCACCGCAACTGCCTCACGAGGCGCACTGGCGATCCTGGCCCCAGTCCAATAGTCGTACCAGCCAACCGGCGGAAACGTCACAGCATAATTATCCGGAGCCTCCGGATAAGGTGCAGGTGCAATCAACAAATTCGCCCCGAGCATGAACTGATTCCCCGCATCGAGATCGAGCGGATGCTTATCCGCCGTCGCATCCGGAAACTCCAGAAACAGCGGCCGCATCATCGGCACACCAGTACGCGAATTCTCCTCCGCCAAAGTGTACAGATACGGCATGAGCCGATATCGATCCTCAATATACCGCCGCCGAACCGCCTCCACCTCCGGACCGCCAACCCACGGCTCCTGATCCGCAGTGAACTTCTCTGTATGATCCCGATAGATCGGATTAAACTCACCCACTTCAATCCACTTCGTCAGCAGATCCTGCGTTGACGAACCCGCATAGCCGCCTATATCGTCACCCGCCATCGAAAACCCGCTTAGGCCAAGATTGAGAAGCATCGGCGTACTCAGCCGAAGATGATTCCACGTGCTCGAGTTATCGCCAGTCCACGTCGCCGCATAACGTTGGCCGCCCGCATAGGTCGCACGCGTCAACACAAACGGCCTCTGCTGCGGCTTCAACTTCAACAGACCCTCATACGTCCCACGCGAGTTCTCCATCCCATAAACGTTATGAATCTCTGCATGCCTCGCCGACCGCGGTAAAAATCCTGGTTCATCAATCCTGTGCACCACATCCAGCGGCATCGTCTTCGAAACCACTTCAAACACAGAAGGCTCGTTCATGTCATTCCAGAACCCGGAGACTCCGTCGTCATAAAACTGCTTGTAAAGAGTTCCCCACCACTCACGCGACTGCTTCCGCGTGAAGTCAGGAAAGACCGAAGGCCCCGGCCACACCTTTCCCACAAAAATCGATCCATCAGGATTCTTCACGAAATGATCACCCGCAATGCCCGTGTCGTAAGGCGCATACCCCTGGTTTGTTCGATTCGCAATATGAAGATCCGTAATTAACACCAGGTTGAAGTGTTTGTCCTTCAACTCCTGAACAAATTCAGGAAACTTCGGAAACGTCTCCTGGTTCACAGTAAACGGCGCATTCCCCACTTGGAAATCGATGTCAAGATAGAGCGCATCGCACGGAATTCTATCCGCACGCATTCGATCCGCCACTTCACGCGCCCGCGCCTCAGTCATATACGAGTACCGCGACTGCTGAAAACCAAGCGACCACCGCGGAGGCAGAGGCGTCAGACCAGTCAACCACGCATACCCTTCCACCACCTGCTTTGGCTTCGGACCATAGATGAAGTAGTAGTCAACCGGGCCTCCATCAGCACCGAATGAATAAGCATTCGCGTCTTCCTTTCCGAAATCGAAGCTCGTCCGCCATGTGTTGTCCAGAAACAATCCATACGATCTGCCTGCATTGTCCGCAAGAAAAAACGGAATCGCTTTATAGAGAGGATCGCTGCTCTCCTGAAAACGATACTGATCCGTGTTCCACATCTGATACGCGCCGCCTCTGCGATCAAGCGGCCCCATCTTATCCCCCAATCCGAAGTAATGTTCCTGCTCCGGCATTCGCTTATAAACCCTGAACCGGTCGCCATGGAACTCAACCGGCTCCGCATCCTGCAACAGAATCCCACCGTTTCGATCGCTGATCGTCACACGTGAGGTCCCGCGGTCCACCGACACACCAAGCATCTTCGTCTGAAACCCAACCTTGTCTCCCTTCGCCGCGTAGGTCGTCACCACCGAGCTCGTACGAGCCCCCGCGAGCACAGCCCATGAAGCATCTTCCGGCATCTTCTCCGTCTTCGAAACTCGAACGCGCAGAACGTCCTCACGCAAGGCAGTAATCTCAATTCGCGCCTTACCGTCTCTCACATCCACACCATTCGGCAGCGCAGTGGCACTCGTCACATGATCCAGAGAGATCAAATCCGAAGTTTGAATCCTGGAGCCTTGCGCCAGCAGGCACGGCATATTCAGCACGCAGCAAGAGAGGCCCAAAGTCATGGCCATTCGTTCGAATCGAGTTTTATGCATATCTTTTTTCAGCCTTCAGAAGCGAGAGTCTGACCCCGAAAAATATTCGAAGTCCCAAGGCATCATTATGCACTGCCGCTTCCCGTGCTTAAGGGGGCGCGCCGGAACGGCTATTACCTGCTCTCAAACATCACGGGACAATCTCGCAAATTCCTGGGGAGCCCCGACCCACAAAACCCGCGCCAGTCCTACGCATTCGCAAAGCGTATTATGCTCGAAGCGCTCCCGGATAAATGGAATGAAGAAGAGCCTCGGCCAATGCCGAGGCTTCTAGTCAAGACAATTAACTCCTTTGGAAAAGGTGAATTTATCTTAAGCAGCCAAAGAGGTCTATTGATCGAAGAAGATGACGCTACTTCGAAGGAGCCATCTGATCTAGATCAAGGTTTAGCAGCAACACATTCACCCGCGGCTCCCCGAGAAACCCAAGCTGGCGTCCCTCGGTATGCCGTACCACCAGCCGCCGCACCGCATCCTCGCTCAAGTGCCGCTCCCGCGCCACGCGAGCCACCTGGAACTCCGCACCTGCTGGCGTAATATGAGGATCGAGACCCGATCCCGAAGCCGTCACCAGGTCGATCGGCACGGCAACGCCAGGATGATCGAGCTGCAACGTCGCCACGTCTCCGGCCACCCGGTCGACCAGCTTCTTATTCGTCGGCGCAAGATTCGATCCTCCCGAGTTCGCAGCATCGTACCCATTGCCAGCCGCCGAAGGCCGCGAATGAAAATACTGCGGAGCCGTAAACGACTGACCGATAATCCGCGAACCGACTAACTGTCCGCCGTTATATATCAGCTGCCCGTTAGCCTTGTCATGAAATAGGACCTGCGCCAGCCCGGTCACCACAAACGGATAAACCAGACCGAATAGCACAGTAGTCACGACGGTATAAAGCACAGCGGTAATAAGATTGCGACGCATAAAAAATTCCTTACGCCAGATGAATGGCAGTGATGATGAGGTCGATGATCTTGATCCCGAGAAATGGAGCTACAAGGCCACCGAAACCATAGATAAATAGATTGCGCTGCAACAACGCCTCCGCCGACATAGCCTTATAACCGACGCCCCGCAGCGCCAGCGGAATCAACCCGACAATAATCAGAGCATTGAAGATCACCGCGGAGAGAATTGCAGACTCCGGGGTCTTCAGGTGCATGATGTTCAACGCATTCAACACTGGGAACGTCGCCGCAAACATCGCAGGAATAATCGCAAAGTACTTCGCAACGTCATTAGCAATCGAGAACGTAGTCAGCGCGCCACGAGTCATCAACAACTGCTTGCCGATCTCCACAATCTCGATCAGCTTCGTCGGGTTCGAGTCGAGATCGACCATATTTCCCGCCTCCTTCGCTGCCTGCGTTCCGGTGTTCATCGCAACGCCCACATCGGCCTGAGCAAGCGCAGGGGCATCGTTCGTTCCGTCGCCAGTCATCGCAACCAACTTACCTTCAGCCTGCTCGCGGCGAATGAGGTCCATCTTGTCCTTCGGCTTCGCTTCAGCCAGAAAGTCGTCAACTCCCGCCTCGCGTGCGATAGCCGCCGCAGTCAGCGGATTGTCGCCAGTAATCATGATCGTCCGGATCCCCATCGACCGAAGCTGCGCGAACCGCTCCTTCATCCCACCCTTCACGATATCCTTCAGATGGATCACACCCAGCGCCTGCCGATTCTCAGCCACCACCAGCGGCGTTCCCCCACTGCGAGCAACCGTTTCAACCGCTGCACGAACCTCGTCCGGCAAAGTTCCGCCGTTCTCTTTGAGAAACGCAGCGATCGCATCCGTCGAACCCTTTCGAATAATCCGTCCATCGAGGTTCACGCCCGACATTCTTGTCACTGCGCTGAACGGCACAAACTCCGCCTGCAACTCACTCAACTCTCGCCCGCGAAGACCGTACAACTCCTTCGCCAAGACCACAATGCTTCGCCCCTCCGGTGTCTCATCCGGAAGCGATGACAACTGCGCCGCATCTGCAAGCTGATCCTTGCTCACGCCAGGCGCAGGAATAAACTCCGCAGCCTGACGATTGCCAAGTGTAATCGTTCCCGTCTTATCCAACAGAAGGGTGTTCACATCACCGGCTGCTTCCACGGCTCGGCCAGACATCGCCAGCACATTGTGCTGAACCAGACGATCCATCCCGGCAATCCCGATCGCCGAGAGCAGGCCGCCGATCGTCGTCGGAATAAGGCACACCAGCAACGAGATCAGCACAAACACCGTCTGCGGTGCAGTGGAATAGATCGCAATAGGCTGAAGCGTAACAACCGCAAGCAGGAAGATGATCGTCAACCCGGCGAGCAGAATATTCAGAGCGATCTCGTTCGGCGTCTTCTGCCGCTCGGCACCCTCAACCAGGGCAATCATGCGATCAAGGAACGTCTCGCCCGGATTCGACGTGATCCTCACCTTGATTTGGTCCGACAACACCCGCGTTCCGCCTGTCACCGCCGACCGGTCTCCACCAGCCTCCCGAATTACCGGCGCAGACTCACCCGTAATCGCCGACTCGTCCACCGAAGCGACGCCCTCTATCACTTCGCCGTCGCCGGGAATCATGTTGCCGGCAACAACGAGAACCTGATCCCCGGCTCGCAGATGCGAACTGGGAACCTCCTCCGTGCTCCCATCCGCGCGGAGTCGCACTGCGGTCGTCTCCGACTTTGCGCGCCGCAACGCATCGGCCTGGGCCTTTCCGCGGCCCTCTGCCATCGCCTCGGCAAAGTTTGCGAAAAGTACCGTAAACCAAAGCCATAGCGTAATCTGCAGATCGAAGCGAAGCGCGCCATGATGCGCCAAAATATCGCGGAGTAGATAAATGGTAGTGATGACGCTGCCGATCTCGACCACGAACATGACCGGATTCTTCATCATCGTGCGCGGGCTCAGCTTGGTCAGCGCATCGATCAATGCGCGACGTACAATCTTGGTGTCCCAAAGGGAGCGTTTGCGAGTGTTTGCCATTTGCTTGTCTGCTTTTCCTCTTCTAACTAAAAACTTTTACCGGCATGCATCAACAGGTGCTCAAGGATCGGACCAAGCGACAGTGCAGGAAAGAACGTAAGCGCACCGACGATAATAATCACGCCCACCAGCAGCACAGTGAATAACGGCGTATGCACAGGAAAAGTCCCAGGTGAAGGTGGAACCAGCTTCTTCCTGGCAAGACTTCCCGCAATAGCCAGCATCGGCACAATCATCAGGAACCTGCCAATCAACATCGCCGCGGCCAGCGACAAGTTATACCAATGGGTGTTTGCATTGAGACCCATAAAAGCAGAACCGTTATTGCCCGTCGCCGAGGTGTACGCATAAAGAATCTCCGAAAGCCCATGTGGTCCGGTGTTCGTCAGCGAGGACAGCCCGAGGTTCGGCATCATGAGTGATACGGAGGAAAAGCCGAGAATTACAAGCGGGAAGATTAATACATAGAGCATTGCCATCTTCACGTCATAGGATTCGATCTTTTTGCCCAGATACTCCGGCGTGCGCCCCACCATCAGTCCCGCAATGAAGACAGCCAGGACGACGAAGATCAAAATTCCATAGAGACCAGCACCTACTCCACCGAAGATCACCTCGCCCAACATGATGTTGACTAGTGGAACCATGCCTCCAAGCGGCATAAATGAGTCGTGCATCGAGCTGACTGCTCCACAACTCGCATCCGTCGTCACCGTAGCGAACAACGCAGAGTTGGCGATGCCGAACCGTACTTCCTTACCCTCCATATTGCCGCCGGTCTGTGTTGCAGCCACGTGCTGATCGACCGAGTGCAGCAGTGGATTCGACTGCGCCTCCGCATAGTAAGCCACCAGCACTCCAACGAAGAAGAGCGTGGCCATCGCAGCAAATACAGCCCAACCATGCTTTGGCGTCCGGGTCATCCGCCCCAAGGTCACCGTCAGAGCAGCCGGGATTAAAAAGATCGAGAACATCTCCATCAAGTTGGAAAGCGGCGTCGGATTCTCAAATGGATGAGCACTGTTCGCATTGAAGAAGCCGCCGCCGTTTGTGCCGAGCATCTTGATGGCCTCCTGAGACGCCGTCGGGCCCTGCGCAATGCTTTGCGTCGCAATGATTTGCGTTGTGGCTTTCCCATCTGTACCTGTTGTAGTTACAGTTTGGGGCTGCACCAGCTTTACCTGATCATAAGGGCGAAAGTTCTGCACCACACCTTGCGAAACGAGCAATAGAGCATAGACCAAGCAAGTCGGCAAGAGCACCCATAAGGATGCACGGGTGGCATCAACCCAGAAGTTACCCAGCGTCTTCGACTCTCGCCTAGAGATGCCCCGGACCAGCGCCACGGCCAGCGCGATCCCAACTGCGGCCGAGAAAAAGTTGTGATAAGCCAGAGTGAGCATCTGGGTCAGGTAGCTCATCGTCGTCTCAGGCGTATACGATTGCCAGTTCGTATTCGTGGTAAACGACGCTGCGGTGTTGAACGCGAGATCAGGAGCCACAGCGGCAAGATGCTGCGGATTGAAAGGCAGTATGTGCTGAAGCCGCTCGATCGCATACGTCGCTAGCATCGTGACCAGACTGAAGAGCAGCATCACTACCGCATATTCAGTCCATTCCATCTCGTGCGTCTCATCGATCCCCGTGAGTCGATAAATAAGCCGCTCGACCGGACGAAAGACAGCATCGGCCCACGTCCGCTCCCGCTCGAAGACGCGAGCCATATACAAACCCAGAGGCTTTGCACAAACCAGCACCAGTGCAAAGAAGAAAAAAATCTGGAACCAACCGTTCGCTGTCATGATAACTACTTCCTCTTAAAACTTTTCAGGGCGCAGCAGCGCATACACCAGATAGATCAATAACGATAGGGTTACAAGACCAAGCAGCAATGTCTCGATCATCCTTGCTTCTCCTTGCTCCCCAACCGATCGCACCCCATCGTGTAGCTGATTGCGATCAGGAAAAACAGCACGCTGGCACTTATACATCCCAAATCCCACATGGTCCTGCCTCCAACCGGAAGTCTTACGTCCAAATCCACAGCAGAGTCTCGGTCAGTCACCAAAACTGAGCCTCCGCGCAGGACGGAAACTTCGCGCTTCCGCACGTCTCCCTTATTCAAGCAGCCGATACGTAAAGATGGTGTAGAAAGGTCGTAAAGAAGTCGTATGTGGTGCGGAGCATGACAACCATAGGAGTCTGAGCCGTTATCCGGCCTTGACCACACTCACTTGGGCAACAATCGGATCCTGAGGCCTTGGATCTTTTAGATTGCACTATTCAGGTTCTTTATCACGTACTGCGACTGACTTGGCATTTGGATCTGAGCGGCTGCGATTATGAGCCCCGTCGATCCCTTACGCAGCTCCGGTCTGTATCCGCTCGCGGCTACGGAACTCGATCGGGCTGATTATTCAGCTTCAACTGCTCCCGCAGTAGATCATCAACATCGCCGATTTTTTCCGTAAGAAGATTCAACTTGCTCGATAGGTTTTGGATCTCGGATTCAGCACGAAGATTCACATCATAGTCCAACTCACCACGCACTCTATCTTTCGTGTCTTGACGATTTTGGCTCATCATAATCACCGGTGCCTGGATAGCTGCCAGCATCGACAGAAACAAATTGAGCAAAATAAATGGATAGGGGTCCCACGCCCTCCCCTTCAAAGCGACATTTGCGGAAGCATAAATCGAAAGCGCAACGCCGAATAAGATAATGAAGGTCCAAGATCCACCGAATCGCGCGACCGAGTCGGCGATACGGTCTCCAAAGCTCATCTTCTCTTCGATCACTTCATTCGAGTTTCGGCTGACTCGAAGCCGTATCAGCGCTTGTGACGCATGAAATTGGCGGCTTACGACAGTCAGCATATCCATTCCCGCCATCGGCTTCTGCTGCAACAGCGCAGCGATATCGTCGCGGCTCACTTGGACACAGGTTGTCTCTTCCGTCGCCAGCGCCGTGGTTTGATGTGGTGTATCTTCAAGCATCGAGGCAAAGCCGAAAAACTCCCCATCGCGCGGTTCATCCACGAGCACCTCCTGATGATCCCGGTCCACCGTTGTCACCCGCACCGCGCCCGACATCATCACATACGCATGTCTTCCGGGTTCGCCCAGTTTGTAGATGCGTTGTCGCGCAGCAAATTTTTTAATCTGAACTTGCGCCGCCAACACCGCGATCTCCTCGTCATCGAGCAGCGCAAACAGAGGTATCTGTCTCAGTTCTTCGGCCTTACAAGCCATGATTGTTCACCTCATTTGGATCCTGTGCTATTTTGCACGCGAAACGTGCACTCGGCATATTATCTTTGTCTCACCCCTCACAAAAGAGCGTAGCGCTCCACAGCGAGAGCTCTAGAAGAGGAACGGCCAAAGCAAATTCAGATTGACAGCACCCGGGTCATCATCCGGCAATCGGCAATCGAAGTTCAGCCCGGCACCCACCGTGCCCCCCCCGGCGGTTTGCCAGTTGCACCGACCCTCGATGCGCCTGAGCGATCTGCTGCGCCAGAACCAAGCCAATCCCAGTTCCACCCGGCTTCGTTGTATAAAACGGAACGAACAGGTTGTTCGGGTTGGTCAGCCCCGGGCCGTTGTCCAGTACCTCGATAATGACCTCTGAGCCTTCAGTACCCCATGCGATTTCTACGTGTGGTTCACCCTCACCAATTTGATCTGGACTCAGCGCAGCGTCGGCCGCATTGCGTACCAGATTAATCAGTGCTTGTTCAATATGGTCAGCATCCACCTGCACCACAACATCTGCCGCTCCTTCAACGGTCACGACGACCCGTCTCTCCAACAGGGCGACCCTTTGTGCCAAGGCCGCTACCGACACTGCCGCCAGTCGTGGTGCGGGCAGCCCCATCAACTGCCGATATGCCTGCAGAAACCGGTTCAGCGATTCCGCACGATTTTCGATAACCTCGAGGCCTCGCTCAAAGTCAACACTCTCACCAGTTGCATTGTTCAACGTAGCGATTCGTCCACGCAGACTCCCAGCAATCGACTTGATGGGCGTCAACGAATTGTTGATCTCATGGCCCAGAACGCGAATCAACCTCTCCCAGGCGAGCCGCTCCTCTTCCCTCAAGGCGGCGCTCACATCTGACAGCACGAACAACGTATGCGGAATGCCATGAAGCCGGAAGCCTGTTCTTTTCACGACCCACCGCACCGACTGCTGCCCGCTCCCCAAAGACATCACGTCCTCGTCCGCCACATCAAGTAGCGGTTCCAAATTCAACTCCGCCGCTGTCTGCCCAAGCGCTGCCTGTACCTGCAACCGGAATGCGCTCTCCCCCGCTGCATTCAGCAGCTTCAATCTTCCTTCGGGATCGAACGCTAACACTGGAGATTTCATCGAATCCATGACGCGCTCGACCAGCGCCATGGCCTCTAATGCACCCGCACGTTGCGCCTGCAGCATTCCCGCGAGCCGATTGATCTCAAGCGCCAGGTCGCCCATCGCATCGTTTCTTCTACCTCCCCTGGCCCTGAAAGAAAAATCGTCCTCCCGCAACGCTGCCACCACGTTCGCCAACGTCTGCAGCGGCCGAATGATCTGCTCCATCAGAACGGATACCGCAAAAGCCCACCCAAGCGTGAAGCCAAGCAAAATAATGATCTGCAGAAGAGTCTCGACTGCATGTTGTCGTAACTGAAGCCAGCACAGAAACAGTAGCAATAACCCAGGAAGATAAAGCCAGAGGCGCAGTCTCTTTTCAAAACTCACCCGCCGTGCCGATCTCCCCAGCGGCATACGGGTCCGCTTCACGCTACCGCCGGATATCTCCTCATCTGGATCTTCAGAGACCATATTTTTCGATACGGCGATAAAGCGCACCTCTGCTCAATCCCAGTGCATCAGCCGCATGGCTCACATTACCACCTGCACGGGCGAGCGCCTTACGAATCAAGATTGCTTCGACTGACTCAAGGCTCATCTCATCCATGCTCTGTGCCGCTCCCCGCTGTGTGTTCAACCCGAGGTCCGCGGGTTCAATATGCACTCCTCGTGCCATCAAGACCGCACGTTCGATGGTATGGTCGAGTTCGCGCACGTTACCGGGCCAGCCATACTGCAGCATCATCTGGAGCGCTGACGGCTCCAGCCCCTGAATCGGTCTGCGATAACGTGCTGCATATCGCGCCATAAAGTGCCCGGCCAGCGCCGGAATATCTTCCCGTCGTTCCCGAAGCGGAGGCAGACTGATCTCAACCGTGTTCAGCCTAAAAAACAAATCTTCGCGGAAACGCCCCGCTGCGCACTCTGCATGCAGATCCGCATTGGTTGCAGAGAGCATCCGTACATCTACCTTCTGCGTCTTTGAAGATCCTACGCGCTCTAGCTCTCCCGTCTCTAACACGCGCAGCAACTTCGCCTGCTGCCGTACCGGTATATTCGCAATTTCATCGAGAAAAAGCGTCCCCCCGCTCGCCAGTTCAAATCGTCCGATGCGATCTGCACGAGCGTCAGTAAAAGCCCCCTTCACATGTCCGAACAACTCACTCTCGAAAGTCCCCTCAGGCAAGGCTCCCGTGTTCACAGCGACAAGTGTTCTCTCCGCACGAGACGACAACCGATGCAGCGTCTGCGCCACAACCTCTTTGCCCGTGCCATGCTCGCCCGTAATCAACACATTCGCATCCGATGGACCCACCCGAGCCATCGTCTCCAGCACGGGTCGCATCGAAGCTGCAGCTGCGATGAAATCCGGGGCGCCCGGAGCACGCAGGATCCGATTCTCTGCCTCCAACCAGCGCATTTTCTTCTGACTGCGATGCAACTCCATTTGAGTTCGCAGAATACTCAGTAACCGCGCATTCTCCCACGGCTTCTGAATGAAATCTCCCGCACCACGGCGCATCGCTTCTACCGCAAGATCAATATTGCCCCACGCCGTCATTACCACGACCGGAAGCTGCGCATCGATCTCCTTGACTCTCGCCACCAGATCCAGCCCCTCCTGGCCCGAGGTCGTATCCCGCGTGTAATTAAGATCGATCAATACGCCATCGAAGCTCTCATGCGCCAGGGCGTCGAGCACCAGCGCCGGCGTTCGCACCATCTCCAACTGATAACCCTCCGGCTTCAACAACAGCCGCAGCGCCTCTAAAATATGAGGCTGGTCATCCGCAATCAGGAGCCTGCACGATGCCTCTGCATCTTCCGCTCCCGATTCGTTCCTATCAATTCGCTCCGCCAACATGGTGACCTGCTCCTGCGCACTACTGCCCACTCGGGGCAATACCTGTCTTCGCTGATTCTATCGAAATATCGTTTGCTTCCAGCGTAGAGCCAACCGCGCGATCAACTTCAATCTTAGCCTTCTGATAAGCCGTCATCGCTGCAACCAGCGTTGACTCCGCCGCTGCCAGATCTCGCCGTGCCGTCAGAGTCTGGTAGTTAGACCCCGCTCCCAGCTCCTGTTCCTTCGCAGTAATGTCGAAGGTCTTTTGCGCCAGATCGCGCCCTTTGCGGGCCGATACCACCCTAGCCTCACTCTGCTCCAGCGCATATTGAGCGTTCCGAACCTCAATGCGAATCTGCTTCTTCAACTGCTCCAACCGCAGCTCCGACTGTCTCGTCTCCAACTCAGCTCGATACTGGTCCGACTTCGCCACACGGTTTCGAAGCGGCACATTCACCGTCAAACCAACAAAGTAGTCAGGAGCGCTATTGTTGAAAGCAGTTCTCAACGATCCTGCAAAGTCCGGCGGCGAAGTCGAGATCGTACCCGACGCAGGGTTCTGCAGACCCGCCAACCCCGACCCTCCATAGTACGCAGTCAAGGTAACCGAGGGCAGCAAAGCATTGCGCGCCGCATCACGGCTCAACCGTCTGTTTTCAAGATCGATATCCGACTCGCCCAACTCCAACCGGTCCTTCAGAGCCCGCGCCGTCATATCTTCAGTCGGCCCCTGCGGGCTCGTATCCGTCATCGCGCTCTGATCGGTCGGTCGTACCGGCATCGCTTCCAGTATTGGATCGTCGAGGTTTTTCGTGAGCGCATTTTTGATTAGCAACTCCTGAAACTGCAAGGTCGTCTTCGCAATCGTCAGGTCTTGTTCCCGGCTCGCCTCTTCAGCTTCGTCCTTCATTACATCCATCGCAGGAATCGCCTGCAGTGCAAGCTGTTTGCGCCCGCTCTCCAACGTCTGACGAGCAAACTCAAGCGACCGGCTCTTCACGCCTTCGTCCTCATATGCTGCCACCAGATCCCAATACATATTTGCGATCTGTGTCACCGTCGTCACAACCTGCAACTTGAACGCCTCGTCCGAGATTCGCTGATTGTTCTTAGCAATTCGCAAAAATCTTAGATTTGGCCCGAGACCGAAACCCGCCAACAGCTGCTGCTGCAGCGCGATGTGATAGTAGGTGTTCAGCGCAGGGACAAGAAAACTCTCCGGACTGTTTGTCGTTCCGCGGTTGTTGTCGAAGATCGCCGATATCGAAGTCCCGGTCGGAAAAGCCTGCGAATAGCCGATATTTCCCGTCGTCGTGTTTTGCTGCAGCTCTGGAACTCCGTAAACGACGGTATTCGACAGTGGCTCCGCAAAGTGTTCGATACTGAATGTCCCCGTGATCGCCGGATCGTACGAAGAAACATTCGTGCCTGTACCGAGGGTCGATGAGACAAGCCCGGACGCTCCGGAACCCGCGCCGCCAGCACCACCCGAAGTGCCTCCAGCTCCTGCGCCACTCGGTCCTGGGCCGAAGCCGCCCACTCCGCCCCCAGGCGTATTCTGCACCACGCCCGTATTGACTCCGCGAAACGAGCCGCCCGCCTGTGTACGCAAAACATCGGCCGCCGCGATCGGAATATTGTATCGAGCGATCGCAATGTCGAGATTGTTTTCGAGCGCCAACGAGATCGCATCCTTCAAACTCAACTCAAGCACACCATCCTTCACCAGAGCATCGATGCGAGGCGAATTCGCTAGATTCGGCCTCGGCACGAGTGTGGCTCTGTACGTGTCCAACGGATTATCAGAATGCGGTATATCCAGCCGCAACGCGGGCTGGGCCGTCACCGGTGCGGTCTGGGTGACGGTTGCCTGCTGCACCTGCGCCAATAGAGGCACCTCCAGCAAAACCACCAGGCTGAAGCAACGAAGCAATGAAGAACTCCCCTTCACGCTCGCACCCCCGCCCCGTCGGCCGCTACAAGACCTGCCGTATCCCGCGAGAGCCACCCATCTCGCAGCTCAATCGTCCGCGTGCCATAAGCTGCATTCGTCTCCGAATGCGTCACCTGCACTACCGTCGTACCCTCGTCATTCAGCTTTCGAAATAACTGCATAATCTCATTCGCTTGTTCTGAGTGCAGATTCCCCGTGGGCTCATCCGCCAGCAAAAGATTCGGCTTGTGAATGACGGCCCTCGCAATTCCCACCAACTGCTGTTGCCCACCTGAGAGCTGGTTCGGGAACAGATCCTTCTTCCCAACAATGTTGAAGCGATCCAGCGTATCCGCGACCAGAGCCTGCCGCTCCGACTTCGGAATGTCCTTGTACGATAACGGCAGATCGATATTTTCCGCTACGGTCAGATCATCCAGCAGGTGATAGCTCTGAAACACCATTCCAATTCTTCTCCGCGCGAGCTCGGCCCTCTGTTTGCGGTTCATCGCGTGAACCCCTTCACCAGCGAAATAAAACTCCCCCCTCCATTGATCGTCCAGCATAGCCAGTACATTTAGCAGCGAAGATTTCCCCGCCCCGGACGGACCCATCACAGTTACAAATTCGCCTTCCCGGATCGTAAGATTGATACGTCGCAGCACCCACGTCTCTGTATGACCCGTCTTGTAACTCCGTTCTAGCTGTTTCAACTCAATCATTCTCTGCTCCGTTTCAAAACTTCCGTCGACTCGACTCGGGACTGTCGACCGTGACGGTCGATGCATTCTGCGCTATTCAGTCCGCAAAGCCTTAACCGGATCAGTGGAGGCCGCGCGCTGCGCCGGAATCAAGCCCGCGACACATGCCGAAACAACAAGCACCACAATCGCTCCGGCAAAGACCACGGGGTCCTGCCCGCCGGTTCCATATAGTTGTGTCTTCAGAAAGCGAACGCACAGCAACGCCACAGGCAAGCCGATCGCGAGCCCGACTCCAGCCTGCAGCATGGCCTCACGCAACACCATGCTCACCACTTTGCCGCGCCCAGCGCCGAGTGCCATTCGTATCCCGATCTCCGGCGTCCGGCGGGCAACGGTATATGCCGTTACACCGTACAAACCCACCGAAGCCAACACGAGCGCCAAAAGTCCAAACATCAACGTCAGCCGCGCAATCAATCGCTCTTGACCGAACTGGCCTTCAATCTGGCTCCCAAAGGTCCTGAAATCGATGACTGTGAGGTTTGGGTTGATATCCGCAAGTGTCCGCCGCACCTGCGCCTCCAATCCTTCCGAGGAACCTCTCATCTGCAGCATAATCGCGCCTGCAAAGAGTGACCGTACATCCGCGTTATCCGACATTGGCGCATGTTGCAGGAACGGACGGAAGTACATTGGTCGAACAGGCTCCCGTGGATCGACATATTTCACATCGGAAACGACGCCAACAATCTCGATTTCCCCCGCGCTCTTGGCTCCATCCAGGCCGAAGTGTTCTCCGATCGGATCTTCGTTCTTCGCAAAAAACTTCTTCACAAAAGTCTGATTCACAACGGCCACCATCGGCGAAGCAGCCGTGTCTTGGTCGCTAATTCCCCGGCCTCGTAGGACCTGCTGCCCTATCACCTGAAAGAAGTCTGGTGTTACACGATCCCACGAAGCACCGATATGATCGTTTGGCCCCGGCTCAGGATGCCCCTGAATCGTAACTCCCTCGCCCCAATTGTCACCTTCCAGCGGAGTGTAAAGCGATAAGCCCACCCGTTCCACTCCCGGCAGCACCCGAAGCCGCGTAAGCATCTCTCCATACAGACTCTGCAACTGATCCGGCTTATAGCCGGCGTTGTCCGGACTTATATGGATCACGACACGATTCTCAGCCTGTAATCCAAAGTCCTGATGCTCAAGCTTATTCAGGCTTTTAGTCAACAGCCCCGCTCCCACAAGCAACACCAGCGACAGCGCCGCCTGAACCACTACGAGTGCCCGCTGCAACAAGGAAGCACTGTCTCGAGTCGAGCGATTGGCACCTCGAAGTGCCTCTGCTGGCTCCGAATGAGAGGTAATCCACGCTGGCGCGATCCCGAAGACCAAACCAGTACCCAACGACAAGCCAAATGCAAATCCCAATACCAGAAGCGAGGGACTCGCATGAATCGGAAGTCCCGGAGAATTCGGAAACGCCAGGGCCAGCAGCACTCGAGTTCCTGCATACGCCACTGCAAGTCCAGCGACACCGCCAAGGCATGCCAAAACAATACTCTCGGTAAGCATTTGGCGAATAATTCTCTTCCGCGCTGCACCAAGCGCCATTCGAACTGAGGTCTCAGTTCGTCTGGACATCCCACGGACTAAAACAAGATTCGCAATATTCGCACAAGCGATCAGCAGCACCAGCGCGGAGATACCCGTCAGGAGCACCAGCCCGCTTCTGTAATCGGCCTGCATATTCGCAATCCCAATCCCACCCGGAGTTAAGATCACGTGAGTCTTCGGCAGCGCCTTCTTTCCCTCCGCATCCTGATAAGCCTTTATTGGGACCAACCAGTCGCGCAACAACGCACTCATCTTCTCTTGCAGCGGACCGATTTGCGTGCCAGGCTTGACGCGCCCAAGCACATAGAGCCAATTCGATTCAGGACGCTTTAGCAGTGCACCAGAATCTAGAATCGGCTCCTCGTTCAATGGAAGAAAAAAATCTGGAGGGGTACTGCTCATCCGGTCGCCATAAAACGACGGCGGAGTAATCCCTACCACCGTCACCGGATGTGTATTCAGTTGAAAGGTGCTCCCGACTATGGAAGGATCCATCGCATAGTCGCGTTGCCACGCCCTGTAACTCAACACCGCCGCCATCGGTGCTCCGGGCGCATCATCAGACGGTTCCAGCAGCCTTCCGACATAAGGCTTCAATCCAAACGTTTCAAAGTAATTCCCCGAGACGAACTCGCCGGCCGAAGCCTTCGACAAACTGTTGCCCGATCCGCGTCGCGCTGTGAGAGTGCCTTGACCGATCCCCGCCTGCATCGCAGCCAGTTGCTCAAATTCAGGAGTGCTATCGCGCAAGTGTCGGTACAGATCGTACGAAAACATCGAATAGTCTTCGGCCTCGGGCCGTCCTCCCATCACGCAGCAATCATCTTTATCTCCCAGACGTACAAGAGCCTTCGGATCGCTCACCGGCAGGTTCTGCAGCAGTACCGCATGGACCAGCGTAAAGATCGCTGCGTTCGCGCCAATTCCAAGCGCGAGCGTCAGAACCGCCGTCAGAGTGAACCCCGGCGCCTTTCGCAACTGTCGCAGTGCATACGTTACATCCTGCATCAACCCGTTCATCTTCTGCTCTCTCCGTTCCGCCGAACCCCCATCAGATTGTCGCGGTCCCTGTCTGTTACGCTTGCCGCCTGACAACTCCAAGGCGACAGCTCTTGCTCTTTTGAATCTCTTTTGTCGAACGCGCACATTCGTAAGCCATGGGAGCAATCCGGATTCCCGTCGTTCCCATCACGTAGTCTGCAACCTCGCGCTGAAAACTCGACACCCAACTACGGACGACACACCCTCTCCGCTGGCCTTTGCTGATCGTCTTCAACGTCGAAGTCACAACGGTCCGCATTACCTTGAGTTCTGTCTGCGCCGCACCCCGCAGTGTGGTCTTCTGGCAAGCCGGCCGTTCGTCCGTCCTGACGCTCTCCACCAAGCCGATAGCAGCAATATTGAGCACGACGCCAAGCACAACCACCGGCACCACATTCATCGCAGTTCCGGACATTCCAATCGCCCCGCACATCTGCTGTAGGAACAGCCTCATGTCCTCGATCAGCGTCGTCATCCCTCTACCTCCGCTAAGAGTCGATTTAACTCACCCTCCGCAACAACCTTCCCGTCGAACAGATGCACCTGACGCTCAGCATGAGCTGCAAATCGCGGATCGTGCGTCACCATGCAAATCGTGGCGCCTTCTGCATGCAACTCCTGCAGCAGCTTCATCACAGCTTCGCCATTTTTTGAATCGAGATTTCCAGTCGGCTCGTCCGCCAGCAGGATCGAAGGCGAACCCGCCAGTGCTCGTGCCACGGCTACTCTTTGTTGCTGACCACCGGAGAGCTGCGCTGGGTAGTGCCGCATCCGGTGCGCCATATTCACTCGCTCAAGCGACTCCTGCACCCTCTTCTTGCGCTCCGTTGCAGGCATACCCGCGCGGTAGGTCAACGGCAGTTCAACATTCTCGGCGACAGTCAGGTCTCCGATCAGATTAAAACTCTGAAAGATAAAGCCGATCTCCTGGTTTCGAATCCGCGAGCGATCCGCGAAGTTCAGATTCGCGACTTGTTTACCGTTCAGCGTGTACGCGCCACCGGTCGGCGTATCCAGCAACCCAATGATCGACAGTAGCGTAGACTTCCCGCATCCCGACGGCCCCGACATCGCCACATACTCACCGCGGTTGATATTCAAATGCACACCAGACAGCGCGTGCGTCTCAATCTCATCCGTGTAGAAAATCTTCTTCAAGTCCTCAATCTGAATCATCGTATCCGTCGCCATCCTGCTCTCCTTTATCCCGGCAGTCGCCTGGGCCTGTCTAATTCAAGCGAATCCGATCCGTGTTATCCCACCGGCTCATGTCCGACAGAATCACCGTATCGCCTTCCTGCAATCCTTCCAGCACCTGGATGCTGTTCACCGAGGCCCGACCAACCTTGACCGGAACTCTGACCGCGGTCTTCCCATCTGGCCCCTGCTTGAAGAGACTGATTGTGCTGTTCTCATTTCCGAACGCCGGCCGGCCCACATAGAGCACATCGGTCATCCGGTCCAGATCGATCGTTCCATCCACACTCAGGTCCGGTCGAGCACCCTGCGGCAGGGCGCCAGCGAGTTCTACGTCAACCGTCACCGTTCCGTTCAATACTGCCGGATCAATTCGCATCACCTTGCCGTTAATCACACCGTTATGCGTATCAATCTCAGCCGGCTGTCCGATCTGAATATCCCTCGCCTGGGTCTCCGCAATCTTCAAACTCGCCTTCAACTGGTCAGGCTGTACGACCTTCGCCAGCGTCGTTCCCGGGGCGACATGTTCGCCCACCTGGTGCGGCAACTCCACCAGCACGCCGCTGATCCCTGCCTTCACACTCAATGCATCCAGCTGCTTCTGCTTCAACCCAAGCAGCGCCTTCGCCTGATCAACCTTGGTCTGCTGCACCGCAAGCTGCGTCTCAATCGCCTTCTCATTCAGCGTAAGCCGTTGCTTCTCAAGGTCATTGCGCGTCGTCAACTCATCGGCCTTGCCCTTCGACGCGCTGTAGGTCAATCCACTAATTACGCCCAGATCAAACAACGACTTATCGGTCTGCGCCTGCAGTTGAGCCTGAGTATGATCCGCGCCCACTGTCGCTGCCGCGGCTTTTTGGTCCATCAGGTCGCTCTGTACCTTCGCACGCGTATTGATGTAGTCCGCTTCCGCCCCCTTCATCTGCAGCTGCGCATCCAGCAACTCCTGCTGCAACTGGGGATCAACGAGATCCATCAGAATCGTGTCCGGCTCAACCTTCGCGCCCGGCAGTACGCGAATTCTGACAACCGTCGCTTCGGTCTCAGAAGGGATCAGCCGAATCTTGTCTTCGCGCGGAACCAGCGAACCCGGCCCACGGACCTGGCGCAGCAGAGGCCCACGCTTCACCGAGTCAGTCCAAACGGTCGCTCGATCAACCTCAGGCGCCGCCGGCTTCAGCCGAGTCACAAAAAACGCAATCACCGCAAGCACCACAACAGCGCAGCCACCTGCAATCCACTGCCGACGAATCTTCTTCTGCTTTATATCTGGTCTGGAGATATCCATTGCGCCGGGTCTAAGTGCAAGCGCAAGGCCAACCTCAACCACATGCTTTCAGATACTTAGAGAGCACTCCAAAGCGCTGCCCGTCCGCAATCGAAACAAACTGTCCATTATCGAACACGCAAACTTATCTAAGCTGCCGGCGATATCTTCAAAGCTGCCAACATCTTCGGAGTAATCCGCTGACGTACCTTGAAAAACTTTTCCCATGGATCGCGCTTCAATCTACCCTGCCACTCGGCAAAGTCAGCAACACGAACAACCGTCCGCTCTGTTGCCTTCAGTTCGCTCCACGCAAGCGGAAGTGAAACCGCCGCCCCGGCACGTGCTCGCGGAGAGAAAGCCGCCACCGCAGTCGCGCCCCGTTCGTTTCGCAGGTAATCCAGAAAGATTCTGTCTTTCCGCGCTGCCTTGCTCATCTTTGTCAGATATACACCCGGCTGATCTTTTTCCATCTTTAGGACAAACGCATGCGCGAACTGCTTGATCACTGCCCAGTCGTACTCCGGCACAACCGGAATCACCACATGCAGTCCCTTCCCTCCCGTGCTCTTCACAAAACTCTCCAGCCCGAGTCCCTCAAGCTCTTTGCGGACCTCTACAGCGCTCTCGGCCACCCTCGGCCACGCAATCGCGGCATCCGGATCAAGATCAATGATGATACGGTCCGGATGCTCGAGATCATCATTCCGTGATCCCCACGGATGGACCTCGAGCACGCCCATCTGAGCAAGTCCCGCCAGCGCCTCGGCCGTCGACAACGTAATGTAAGGCTCAATCTTCCCTGTCTTTTTATCCGGCACATCTACCGATGCGATCCCCGCCGGCAGCATAGCGTTTACATGCTTCTGATAAAAACACGGCTTCTCGCTTCCATCCGGGCAACGCACAAGAGACACAGGCCGCCCCTCGATATGCGGCAGCATATGTGACGCAATAGCCCAGTAATAATCGGCCAACTGCTGTTTGCTTAGCTCCGTCTCGGCATCGAGAATCTTTTCAGGGTGGGTCAACCGTACCGGAGCATTCTCCAATGCAGATTTCGCGATCTTCTTTGCAGCCCTCACAGGAGCAGCTTTCACAGCATCTCCCCCGTCAGATTCAGTCTTCGCCGCAATAACTGCAGACACCTGATATGAAGCAGTCTTCGCGCCGCGCGCTCGTGGCGCAACTGTAGCCTCCTCTCGCCGAACCTCTCCTGCAGGTTTGTCCTCGCGAAGTCCTTTGAACGAAGCCTGCCGCACGAGATTATCTGCGGTCCACGTAGCAAAACTGACCTGCGCCACCAACTCCGGTTTCACCCAGTGAGCCCCCCGCCGCGCCTCCGCCGGAGGATTCTCAAACGGATTTTCCTTTTCACGCAGCTCTTCAAGCTGATTACGAAGTACACGATGCGTCTTCTGCGTAAATCCCGTACCTGTCCTCCCTGCGTAGATCAGTTTTTCGCCTTCGTAATATCCCAGGAGCAGCGCGCCGATTCCATGAGTCCCGTTTGAAGGCAGAGTAAAACCACCAATAACAAACTCCTGCTCATGTACGCACTTCAACTTCAGCCAGCTCCCACCTCGACCGCTCGAATACTTGCTGGCAGCACGCTTGGAGATGATCCCCTCAGCGTGCATCTCGCAAGCCTTGCGAAAAATGACAGCGCCGTCGCCCTCAAGATGCTCGCTAACGCGCACAAACTCTCTGCTACCTCCCAGAAGCGTTGCCAGCAGAGTCTTCCTCTCAATCAGAGGTAGCCCACGCAGATTGTGCCCATTCAAATGCAGCAGATCAAAAATAAAATAACTAAGCGGCTTGTTCACACCCTCCTGGAAAGCGGCTTGCAAATCAGCAAAGCTGGTCGTGCCGTTCTCCGCCAGCACCACAACTTCGCCATCAAGAATTGCTCGCTCCGCCGGTAACTCCCCCACAAGAACCGCAATCGTCTTCATTCGGTGCGTCCAGTCGAGCCCGGTCCGCGTCAGCAACTGGACCTTGTCCCCATCCTTGCGAGCCTGAATCCGGTAGCCATCCAACTTCAGCTCATGCAGCCATCCCGCACCACTCGGCGCAGTCGTAGCCTGCAGCGCCAACTCCGGCGTAACAAACTCCGGAAGTTTTTCCTTCGGCGCACTGATCGGAATTTTCAACTCTCGCGCACTCTTCGCCTTACGGGCCTTAGCCTCTTTACCAGAAGACACTTTGCCAACAGGTGCTCCTGTTGAAGTTTCCTCAACTCTCTTCGGCGCCTGGCCAGTCTTCGCGTCTTTGCGATACCAGGCGTTCCCCCTCGCCGTCTCCTTCGAGTTCCAGACATGATCTTCATGCCGCGCAATCTCCTCCAGACTGCGCCCCGTCACAACGCTGTTGGGTTCCTCATCCGTCACGGCCGGATCTTTTTGCGTCCGCTCAAAGTCATCGTGTTCTTTGATCAACAACCAATTCGGCTTACTCTCGTTCGCGGCTTTCCCACCCATGCGAATCAGCGCCCACTTTCCCTTCATCTTCGTCCCATGCAGAATGAACTTTAATGAGCCCGTCCGCAGCCCCTCATCCACATCGGTGTGACCCGCCTGCGGCTCCCAGGTTCCCTGGTCCCAGACCATCACCGTACCGCCGCCATATTGGCCCTTAGGGATAATCCCCTCAAAGCCCCCATAGTCAATCGGATGATCTTCCACCTGGACGGCTAGCCGCTTATCCCCAGTAAAGTAGCTCGGCCCCTTCGCCACGGCCCAGCTCTTCAACACTCCATTCCACCCAAGCCGAAAATCATAATGCAGCCGCGTCGCCGCATGCTTCTGAATCACAAATGGCAGCGGCTGGTCATTAAAGAATTTCTTATTCGTCGACCCGCTTGGCTCACTCGTAACCTGGAAGTCCCGCATCGAGCGATAGAGCCCAAGCTGCTCGTCCACAGCATCCGCAGCAGACACCGCTGACTTGGACTTGGCTCTCTTCTTCGTAGCCATAGCGCACTCTATGCCGACTTACGCGATTTCGTGGCCTTCACAGGTTTCACGAGCTCGATGCCCTTCTGTTCAGTCGCTGCAGTGGCCTTTGCCGGAGCCTTCTTCTTCCCGACAGGCGCCTCATCACCCTGCACGCTCTTCCGCAACGCATCCATCAGGTTGATCACCTTGCCCGACATCGGCGCCGGCTCGTCCTTCGGTATCGGCGCATGCTTCACCTTTGCCTCAACCATCTCGCGCAACGCAGCTTCGTACTCATCCTTGAACTTCTCCGGATCAAACTTCGAAGCCTTGCGTTTGATCAATTCTTTCGCCAACGAAAGCTGATCCTCATCCACCGCGACCTTCTTGATGTCTTCGAAATACTCCTTAGGATTTCGGAGTTCATCCGCGTAACGCATCGTATAGGCCATCATCCCCGGCAACTTGTCATCCGTGGCCGCCGAAACCGCAATCAGATGTTCACGACCACTAAACGCGATCTTTCCCAGTGCAATCTTCTTAGTCGTCTGCAGAGCCTTGCGAACTACTGCAAACGCCTCCGCCTGAACGTCATTCTCCGGTGCCACAAAGTAAGGCTTCTCAAAGAATTCCGGATTGAGTTCACCCTCGTCGACGAACTGCGTCACCTCAATCGTGTGCTTCGAAGGAATTCGGATCTGCTCGATCTCCTCCGGTTCGATCATCACGTACTCGCCCTTGCGGTACTCGTACCCCTTCACGATGTCGGAGCTCTCAACCCTACCCTCGTCGCCAGCTGAGACCTTCTGGTGCTTAATCCGCTCACCGGTCTTGCGGCTCAGCTGATGAAAACGAATTTCGCTCTTCGACTCGGTCGCCGCAAAGAGTTTGACTCCAAACGAAACAAGCGAAATCTGTATCTGACCTGACCAGTAAGGACGTGGCATAAGGGGTTCTCCAGTTCGATTGGAAGCAAACAAAGGCCCGGAAGATGCTTTTATCACCAGAAACCCCGCAAATACAACCCCAAAGACGTGGCAGCCGACTCAAACGAGCCATTACTCATACATAAAACACCTCTTCGGTCCCTATACTGAAGCCCACCAGATGTTCACTCTGCCCAACATATTCGCGGCGATCTGCACCCTGATCCTTTTTCTCTCCTCAGCCCTATTCGGCGATGCGCTCCGCAAAAAAATCCAGTCTTTGCCAACCCTAATCAGACTCCTCCTACCCTCAGTACTTTGCCTTCCATATCTCATCGTAAGCACAGCTGCCTCCTGCTTCCTTTGGGACTGGTTCGCTCTCTACGCTTTGCTCCCGGTCGCCGTCGCGCTCCTCCTGCAGCACGCCCGATACGTCGACGAGCATCAAACCGGCAATTGGCGAGACTATCTCGTCCTCTTCACCCTTGGTCTCGCGGTTGACCTGCGCTGGTTCGAGCCCGCATGGCCACCACACCTGTCCGTCTTCAACAAAATGATCCTGCTCAATGCCGGCATCTACGGTTTCCTTTTTATTCGCGGTTTGAACGGCGTCGGATTCGATCTTCGCCTCCAACTACACGACCTCCGCATCGGTCTGCGCGAATGCGCTTTTTATATCCCCATTGCGCTCATCCTTGGCCTCACCCTTGGATTTCTCCACGTTCACGCCATCTGGCCTCATCTCTGGAAACTCGCCGGCAGCCTGGTCTTCACGTTTCTCTTCATCGCAGTCCCCGAAGAGCTCTTCTTTCGTGGCTGGCTACAAAATCTCCTCGAACGACGCCTCGGACGCACTCAAGCTCTTCTGCTGGCGAGCACCCTCTTCGGCCTCTCCCACTTCAACAAGCGCGCCGTCCACTTCAACTGGCGCTACGTTGTGCTCGCCGCCATCGCCGGCATCTTCTACGGGAGAGCCTGGCGTCAGGATCGCCGCGTCGCGGCCTCATCCATAACCCACACCACTGTCGACACCTTGTGGTCCATCTGGTTCAGATGATGCCGCCCATGTGGTCGATACCGTAAGTAGCCCAACCCCACCCGCATATTATGCTGCACCGACGCCGGCAGAGTAACAGCAACGCAGATCCCAAGAATCGCGTGCGCCATCCCCACCGTAAACAGATTGCGATAACGCAAAAAGACAAGACAGGAAGCCACACCCCACACTAGTGTCATCACCGTCAGCACAGGATTAGGCAGATGCGCCAACGCAAACAGGGCCGCCGCTCCTATCACCGCAACTCGCCGATCGTTCGTCAGTTTCAACAGCCGGCGCATCACAAAATCCTGCAGCAGAAACTGCTGAAAAAAAGACCACACCGCATAGCCCCAGAAGCCCTGTACCAGCCGCAACGTGGTATTTGGTGCGTGCAACGTCTGCATCCGTCCCGCAAGAAAAACCGCGACCGCCGCACAACAAAGCGCAACTCCCACTATCCACAGTGAACGAAAAAATCCCGCGACTCGAACGCCCATCGCATCCCAGCCGCTAAAGGAACTCCACGTGGTATACCCAATCCACCCAAGCGTCACAAAATACAACACACTCCGCAGTGGCGCCGGGGTCCAGATCACCACCAGGATTAGTCCATATCCCACACCCAGATCCAGCAGCGTGCGCCGTCTCCACCCCGCGGCACCTGGCCGCTCCGGCCCGGAGAAATCCAACGCGCTGGCTGTACTCGAACTCATAGCAAACGATCCGACAAATTCATCGAATCTTTATATTAGTACGAGCCGACGCTCACTCCACAAAGTCCTATTCGTCAGCCTCGTCATGAAGTGGACGTTTCGCGTTCGCCAGAATCTTCTGCGCCAGTAACGCGGGCACCACTTCATAGTGGTCCATCTCCATCCGAAAACTCCCCCGTCCCTGAGTAATCGAGGTAAGCGTCGTCCCATAGCTCAGCATCTCCGCCAGAGGAACCTCGGCCCGCACCGTCGTCCCGGCACCGCCGCTCTCCATTCCCTGCACCCGGCCACGCCGGCCATTCAAATCCCCCAGCAAAGCCCCGGCAAAGTCATCCGGCGCCTCGATCTCTACCCTCATCACAGGCTCCAGCAACACCGGTTTCGCCTGCTCCATGCACTTACGAAACGCCAGCCGCGCCGCCATCTTGAACGACATCTCGCTCGAATCGACATCATGGTAACTGCCATCGAACACCGTCACCTTCAAATCGACCACGGGATATCCTGCCAGAAATCCGCGCGCCGCCGACTCACGAACCCCCTTCTCCACTGCCGGGACATACTGCCGTGGAATCGCCCCTCCAAAAATCTCGTTTCCAAACACCACTCCGCCACCCCTCGGCATCGCCTCCATCCGGATCTTGCAATCGCCATACTGTCCATGGCCACCCGTCTGTTTCTTGTATCGTCCCTGCGCCTCTGCACGGCCAAGAATCGTCTCGCGATACGGTATCTTCGGTGCCTTCAAAGTCACATCCGTGTGATATCTCCGCTTCAGCTTCGAAACAACAGCTTCAATATGCTGCTGCCCCGCGCCGGCCACCAGAAACTCATTCGTCTGCGGATCACGGTAGAACTTCACCATCGAATCTTCTTCCATCAACTTATGCAAAGCGGGCCCAAGCTTGTCCTCATCCGCACGCGACTTCGGTTCAATCGCATAGGTCATCGCCGGCTCAGGCATCGGCACCGGCTCCAGATAAACTTCATGTGCCTTGTCGCCAAGCGTATCTCCGGTCAGAGTGACACGCAGCTTCGCCACCGCTCCAATATCTCCCGCGTGCAGCTCCGAAACCTCCACCGCCTTCCGCCCCTGCATAATCGAAAGGTGCGTTAGCCTCTCCGGCTCATGCCGCGTAAAGTTCTGGACGGTCTTATCCGTAGTCATCATCCCGCTGACAACTTTGAAGAACGAGATCCTTCCGGCAAACGGATCGGTCATCGTCTTGTAGACGTACAGTGCCAGAGGTTCTTTGTCATCCACCTTGCGCATCACAATCTCGTCCTGATCGACACCCGCCCCACTCCCATTCGCACCTGCCGACGCCGAATGCAGAATCCCCCGCGTAGCGACGGGTTCCCGCTCCGTCGGAGCTGGCGCATACACTTTCAAAAAGTCCAGCAGATGGTCCGTACCCACATTTCTCAACCCGCTCACATACAACAGCGGGAAGATTCTGTCCTCGCGAATCGCCTCATGCAGCGCGACAATAAGATGCTGCTCCGGAATCGTCCCTTCGCGAAAGAACTCTTCCATCAGCTCGTCCTTTCCTTCGGCAACCAACTCAACCAAGGCCTCATGCGCTGCCTTCGCGTCCGCCTTCGAAGCTTCTGGAATCGGACCAACCTCACCCCGTCCATCTCCATCCGGCTTATACAGATACGCCTTCATCGTTACCAGATCCACCACACCGTGAAATCCATGCTGATCGACAATCGGCAACTGCACCGGCACAACCTGTCGTCCCCACTTCTCCTGCAACAGTTCAATCATTCGTTGTCGCCCCACCCTGCTGTCAGCCTTCGGATGATCGACCTGGTTCATCGCCAGCACGCGCGGCAGGTTGACCTCTGCGGCATACTTCCACACTCTATCGGTAACCGCCTCAATCCCCGTCTGCGCATTCACCACAACCAGCGCTACCTCAACCGGCAGCATCGCCGCGCGCGTCTCATGCACAAACATATGAAATCCAGGGGTATCAATCAGGTTGATCTTGATCCCGCTCCACTCCGCAAACGCCACGGCATTCGACATCGTCGTTCGTCGCGCCACCTCTTCTTCGTCGTATGCTGTCACCGCTGATCCGTCCTCGATCCGTCCTCGTGTCATCGTCATCTTCGCGGCATGAAGCAACGCGCAGATCAAGGTCGTCTTTCCACTATGCGCATGGCCCACCACGGCCACATTACGAATATCGTTTCCCAGATATACCTTCATGTCAGAGTCTCCTTGACAATCTGAGCTGATCAATCACCATCGGTTACAAATGGAATCTGCCCAACGGAGGCGTCCGAACAATCTCCGAGGAAGAGCAACCATCGCTGGCGACCATCGAGTTCGGCCCCTTCTGAGGCCGGTATCTCGAGGAGCACGGATGCTATCACAAACACAGTACTGCTTCCTTCCCTAATTTCCCTCAGCAGCAACGGGCCCTTAAGGCTCAGAAAATAAAAAGTTAGCCGCACGTCCGCCATTCCACGCCGCCACCCCGCATGCAGAGCCAGGCTCACACTCCTTAGGACCTATCCGTGCAGGGAATCGGGCACAATCACAACACAGCAATGCCGCCAGAGCTATCTCTTACCCGCTCCAGGAGGGCACGTTGACTCTCGCACCACTAACTCCGGGTCAACGACGATCTGTTGCGCAGCATTCGCCCCACTCCCCGACCCGATCTGTTGCAATACCGTCTGTGCTGCCAAAACTCCCATCGTCCGCAACGGCTGTCGCACCGTCGTCAGTGCAGGATTCTGAAATGCCGCCGACTGAACATCGTCAAAACCCACCACCGAAACATCCTGTGGCACCCGCTGCCCAGCCTCTCGCAATGCCTTGATGGCGCCAATGGCCGATACATCGTTGAACGCAAACAACGCAGTAAATGCCTCGCCGCTTGCCAGCAACTTCTGAGTCGCCAGATACCCTGGTTCATGCGTCGGCTGATCTCCCTCAAGCTGCGCCACCAGCCGGGGGAGGATTGTTATCCCTCTCTTTTCCATCGCATGACGAATTCCTCTCCACCGCGATTCAGTATCCGAGCTAAACTTCTGGCCCTTGATGAAGGCAAGACGCTTATGCCCAAGTCCGACCAGGTGATCGATAGCAAGCTCCGCGGCGAGCCGGTGATTCAGCACGATATTAATCACGCCCTTCGGCTCATGATGGCCCGAGACGCTCACCGTTGGAATCGCCCACCGGTCGCGTAGCAGCGTATCCACAGCGATCACGCCCTCGACAGCACGGTCCCGAAATAACCGCTCACTTCGCTGAATCATCTCTTCACGGTGATGATGGCTGATCAAAAAATAAAAGTAATCCGACTGCATCAGTTCGTATTCAATCCCGCTCAGCACAAGTGTTGCGTACCCCTCGCTTAGTTCCGGCACAATCACGCCGACCGTCTGACTCCGTCGATTGCGCAGAGAACGGGCAAATAGATTCGGCCGGTAGTTCAGCTCCTCCGCTGCCGCCAGGATCCGGCCCTGCGTAGCCTTCGGAATCGAACGTGCAGCTGGAGCCCCGCTGAGCACGCGAGAGATCGCAGCCATTGACAGGCCAAGATGATCGGACAACACCTTCAGGCTCGCGGGCTTGTGCTCCTGCGTCTTCGGTTCCGGCGTCGCAGATCTTTTCGCACGTCCACGCATTCATGCAGTCTGTCACAAGTCACACTCTGTGTGACTAAATCCTCCGCCCAATCCTTGACACTTGCTGTATAAAACGGCAATTTCCATAAGAAATGCTTGCTGACTCACGAGAGTATGCGTCGGCGACCTATCAAGAACTCCTCTATTGAGCCTCCTTCAAAGCGTCCCTACACCGACTTAGACATCCGTTCAGATCCGAACTACGCAACTCCACGCTTCCTGAACACAACGCTTCCTGCCGAGAACATCGCGCCAGCATCCACATTCGCGCCCCCAGCATCCAACAAAAAGGGGAGGTCCGGCTCCAGCCCTTCACTAAAACCGGGCACGTTCTACAACGTCCGCGGTACTTTTACACGATTCACAGAGTCAGACAAGTCTGTTGCCTTGGCAAGACCGTACGATAGAGAAGATGAGTTTCAGCACCCCGACCCCGCCCAAAATCACGCGACGTAGCGCGACCAAACTTCTCGGCGGAGCCATACTCTCAGGCTTTGCAGCCTCACCTCTCGCGGCGCAACAGACCGCCCAACCCCAACCCACCTACTCAAGACTCCTAACCGACGAAGACCTCGCCTTTCTCGAAGAGATGGAGCGAGCAGGCTGTCTCTACTTCACCGAGCAGGCCGACCCAGCCTCTGGACAGGTCCTGGACCGCGCCACCAATAAAACCGCCACCGGCGAGTTCGATCAACACTTCGCCGCCAGCATCGCTGCCACCGGCTACGGCCTTGCCGCTCTCTGTATATCTGACAAGCGCGGCTACCAGGACACCGCTCGCATCAAGAAGCAAGTCATCACCACGCTCGACTTCCATCTCAACAAGATGCCAGACGAGCACGGCTTCTTCTACCACTTCAGCGACGTCAAAACAGGCAAGCCCCTCATCAACGTCGAAGTATCGTCCATCGACACCGCCATCTTCCTCTGCGGAGTTCTCACCGTCCGAGCCTATTTCAACGACCGCAGAATCACCGACCTCGCCACGCAACTCTACAACCGTGTCGACTGGCCCTGGATGCTCAACGGCGGAAAAACCTTCTCCATGGGCTGGTACCCAGAGACCGGCTTCATCTCCACGCGCTGGGACCACTACTCCGAACTGATGATGCTGTATCTCCTCGCCATCGGTTCACCCACCCATCCCATCTCCCCCGACTCCTGGAGCGCCTTCACCCGCCCACCCATCATCTTCGGCCCGTACTCTTACATCAGCGGGCGCGACCCCCTCTTCGTCCACCAGTTCTCCCACGCCTGGTTCGACTTTGCCGGCAAGCGCGACGCCTACGCCAATTACTTCTCCAACTCCATCACCGCCACCCGCGCCCACAAAGCCTTCTGCCTGGGCCTCAAACGCGGCTACACCGACGACTACTGGGGCGTCTCCGCCTCCGACTGGCAGCACGGCTACACCGCCTGGGGCGGCCCTCCCCTCATGGGCCCCGTCGACGGATCAGTCGTCCCCAGCGCCGCCGCCGGTTCGCTTCCCTTTCTTCCTCACGACTGCGTCCGCGTCCTCCGCGCTCTGCGGGAAAACTTCGGCCAGGACGCGTGGGGACGCTACGGCTTCTGCGACGCCTTCCACCCTGAACTCCACTGGTACGACCCCGACGTCCTCGGCATCGACCTCGGCATCAGCGTCATCATGGCAGAAAATCTTCGCAGCGCCTTCATCTGGGACACCTTCATGCAGAACCCCGAACCTGTCGCCGCCATGAAGGCCTGCGGATTCCGCGCCACTCGGCAAACCACCAATCCATCCGAGCCAAAACCAATTGCCATCCCGAGCCCCAGTCAGCCAGTTACTCCAAGCACCAACCGCCCCCCTAATCTTTAGCTGGTCCCGTCTCCAGCAGCTTCAGCAATCCCCCTTCATCAAGCACCGCCACCCCCAGCGAATTCGCCTTATCCAGCTTCGAACCCGCCTCCTCCCCCGCCACCACATAGTCCGTCTTCTTACTCACGCTCCCCGAAACACGTCCACCCGCCGACTCAATCTTCTCCTTCGCCAACTCCCGCGTAAGATTCGGCAGCGTTCCCGTCAACACTAACGTCAACCCTTCCAGAGTCGACGTCGTCACGCGCTTCTCCGCCGTCATCTTGAGACCCAGCGCCGTCAGGTCTCTCACTAGATCCTTGTTCTTCTCCACCGCAAAGAACTCCACAATCGCCTGCGCCACCTTCGGCCCCACCTCCGTCACTGCCTCCAGCGCCTCGCTCGCCTTCTCCATATCCTGACTCGCCGCCGCCTCTAACTCATCCATAGAACCGAAGTGCGCGGCCAGCAACTGCGCCGTCCGCTCCCCCACAAACCGAACTCCAAGGCCCAACAACACCCGCGCCAATCCAGCTTCCTTCGACCTTTTGATCTCACCCAGCAAAGCATCCGCCGTCTTCTCGCCCACCCTCTCCAAACCAAGCAGATCCTCGCGCTTCAAACGATACAAATCACCAATCGTCTTAATCAGCGCCTTCCGCGTCACGACCGGAGCACCCTCCTCCGTCACAACCTCCGCATCGCCACCCAGCTCTGCGCCCTGCCCCAGCAACTGCGCCACCATCGCATCGCCCAACCCTTCAATATTCATCACCCCACGCGCCGCCCAATGCAGCAACTCCTCGCGTACTCGCGCCGGACACGAGTTGTTCACACATCTCCAATCGACTTCGCCCTCCACCTTCATCAATGGGCTCTTGCACACCGGACAAAACTCCGGAAACACAATCTCCTTCGTCCCCCGCGGATGGGCCTTATCCTCCACCACCTCCACAATCTTCGGAATCACATCGCCGCCGCGCTCCACCTGCACGAAATCCCCAATGCGAACCCCAAGCCGCGCAATCTCGTCCGCGTTGTGCAGCGTAGCCCGCGTCACGGTCGTCCCTCCAATCAACACCGGAGTGAGCGCTGCCACCGGCGTCACCTTCCCGGTCCGCCCCACCTGAAACAAAACGTCTTCCAACTTCGTAATCCCCGCCCGCGCCGCGAACTTATAAGCAATCGCCCACCTCGGAGCCTTCCCCGTAAAGCCAAGCCGCCTCTGCTGCGCTGTCGCATCCACCTTGATCACGACGCCGTCGATCTCATACCCCAACGTGTCGCGCAGCGGCTCAGCATCTGCAATAAACTTCACCACCTCGTCGATACTCTTCAGCGCCTTCGCATACTTGTTCACACGAAAGCCGGACGTCCTCAACGCATCCAGCGTCGCCGACTGCTGCGGCAGCAAAAACTCTCCGTCCTTCAACAAAAAGTAAGCATAAAAATCCAGCCGTCTCTGCGCGACGATGTTCGGCTCAAGCGTCCGTATCGTTCCCGCCGCCGCATTCCGCGGATTCGCCGCCGGAGCCTGTCCCGCCGCCTCGCGCTCTTCATTCATCTTCACAAACGCCGTCTGCGGCAACACCACTTCTCCCCGCACCTCAAAGCTCTGTGGCAACCCTGCCGCCTTCAGCTTCGCAGCCGAGATACTCAACGGCACAGAGCGAATCGTCCGCACATTACTCGTCACATCCTCGCCAATCGACCCATCCCCACGCGTCAGTCCCCGCTCCAGATGCGCACTCCCACCAGCTCCCGGCCCATACTGCAGCGCCAGCGACAAACCATCCAACTTCAGTTCACACACATACCGCACTGCTTCCGTACTCGGCAGCGCATCCCGTACCCTCTGATCCCACGCCTGCAGCTCCTCTTCGTTGTAAGCGTTATCGAGCGACAACATCGGCCGCGAGTGCGGCATCTTCACAAACCCATCCTTCGGCTTACCGCCAACCCGTTGCGAAGGAGAATCCGCTGTCACCAACTCCGGATGCTTCTCCTCAAGCTTTTTCAACCGGTTCATCAGTGCGTCGTACTGCGCGTCTGTCAGCTCCGGCGAATCTTCGACGTAATACAAATACTCGTGATGACGAAGCTGATCGCGCAGCTCCTGGATCTCTTGGTCGGGTGTCAAAGCGGTTGCCATACGCAAAATTATAAAGACGCATGCTTGGTCCGAATCATCATCGCGACCAACGGAAGCTTCAACCGAAGGAGTACACACGCCACGAAGTGGCCGCTCCGCGCGTAGCGGCCCGTCCGGCAGGACATCCGTCTCTTCATCCCTCATCAAATCTGCATCCAACCCACATGCCCTACCGCCTTCGCCGCTACCCACCCCCACCGCCAGCCAGCCAGGATGCGCAGAAGCATCTCGAACGTCCCAGCGCCCAGGACATCTACGAGCAGGTAGCCAACAACGCCCGCCAGGAGCTAGGCCGCTCCAGCATCTCCCTCGCCATCTCGGGCCTCGCCGGAGGCATCTTCATGGGCCTCTCCGCCCTCGGCAACGCCATCGCCATCGCGCTCCTCACCACCCCCGGCACAGTTCCCACCCACACCATCTTCTTCGTCGGAAAGATGTTTTACCCTCTTGGCTTCATCGTAGTGATCCTCGGCCGCTCGCAACTCTTCACCGAAAACACGCTCTACCCGGTGGCCCTCGTCCTCGCAGAAAAGAAGCACTTCTGGAAAACCCTCCGCCTCTGGGCCACTGTCCTTCCCGCCAACGTCCTAGGGGCTTTCTCTTTCGCCGTCATCGCAGGTCTCACCACTGCACTGAAACCCGAGATCGTTCAAGCGCTCGCAGGCCTAGGCCTCGAAGCCATCCACAACCCCGCCGGCACCATCTTCTGGAGCGGCGTCATGGGCGGCTGGATCATCGCCACCGTAGCCTGGCTGGTCTCCGGCTCTCATTCCATCACTGGCTCCGTCATGATCATCTGGATGCTGACCTTCGTCGTCGGCCTCGGCAACTTCGCCCACTGCATCGCCACCAGCGGCGAGATCCTCACCGCGATCCTCATCGGCAAAGCCGCATGGAGCAGCTACTTCACCTGGCTCCTCCCCGCCGTAGCCGGCAACATCTGCGGAGGCGTAGGCATGGTCACCCTGCTCGAATACGGCCAGGTCATCTACGGCGGCGACGCCGACGCCGAAGCCATCGCCCCTCTCCCTAAGGAAGAACCCAAACAAGAAGAATCCCTCAAAGCCTGACTTCCCCTTGAGACAAACGCAATTCCTTACCTCCTGAGTCTTTCGCTCTGCACCTTCATCCAACCAGAGAGCAAAGCAAGGAGCCACATGCCCGACACCGTAAAGATCGTTCGCTTCCACAAGACCGGCAGTGCCGAAGTCCTACAGTTCGACGAACTCCCCCTCCCCGAACCAAACCATGGAGAAGTGCGTCTCCGCGTCAAAGCCCTCGGCCTCAATCGCGCTGAGGTCATGTTCCGCAACGGCCAATACCTCGAAGCTCCCGTAGTCCCCGCAAAAAATGGATATGAGGCTTCGGGCATCATCGAAGCCGTCGGTCCAGGTGTCGACCCTGCATGGATCGGCAAGACTGCCAGCACGGTTCCCGGCCTCTTCAGCCTCAATACCCACGGTGTGTACGGCGAAGTCGCCATCGTCCCAGCCGCAGCACTCGCCGAGTACCCCGCCCAACTCTCCTACGAAGAAGGCACCTCCATCTGGATGCAATACCTCACGGCATACGGCGGCCTCATCATGCTGGGCCATTTGAAAAAGGAAGATTTCGTACTGATCACTGCCGCCAGCAGCAGCGTAGGCATCGCCGCTATTGAGATCGTAAAGGCGGAGGGCGCCACCAGCATTGCCGTCACCCGCACCGCCGCAAAAAAAGCGGAGCTACTCAAACTCGGCGCCGACCACGTCATCGTCTCCGACGAAGAAGACCTCGTCGCCCGCGTCAAAGAGATCACCGCCGGCAAGGGCGCCCGAATCGTCTTCGATCCCATTGGCGGCAAGATCGTCGAAGCTCTCGCCGCAGCCTCCTCCAAAAACGGCATCATCTTCGAGTACGGTGCTCTCGCCCCCGAACCAACCCCCTACCCGCTTTTCACCGCACTCAGCAAATTCCTAACCATCAGGGCTTACACCCTCTTCGAGGTCGCTGCAGATCCCGTAGAGTTTCCCAAAGCCAAGAAGTACATCTTCGATCACATCGTTGCGGGCAATTTTAAGCCTCTCATCGATAAGACCTTTCCGTTCTCAGATATCGTTGAGGCCCATCGCTACATGGAGTCAAACGCGCAGATTGGCAAGATCGTAGTGACTGTCTAACCGCTGGGCTAAGGCGTCTTATCCTCCCCAATGTTCAACAGCGTATCCACGTTGCCTTTATCAACCAACGTAACTCCCGTGTCGATAAGTGTCGGAAACGGTGAAAAAGAGTCCAGCGCATACTCCCGTGCCAACGGCTTTGTCGGATAGTGATGAATATCGTCCAGCGCCTTCAGCCCCACCAGCGCCATCGTAAAAGGCTTCTGCGAGATGGTTGAATCGATCGTTCCATCCTTCACGCCCTGCAGCACTGTCTGATCCGTATCCATCGCCACCAGCAGCCTGTCCTTCACGTTCTCCCGTCGAAACGCCTCCGCCACATCTCTCCCCGAAGACGCCTCAAGGCATACGATCGCGTCAATCCTGTTCGCGCCCGTCCGCGACAGGTACTCCCGTGTCTGATCCATCGCGAGGCCGGAGTCACCCTTCATGTCGAACACATCGACAATCTTGATCCCCGCATAGTGCGAGAACGAATCCTTATAGCCTTTCAATCGCTCGTCAATATTTGGCTGACCAGGGATCGAAAAGAAAGCCACGTTCCCCTTGCCATTCAGCTTCGCCGCAACCCGCTGACCGCCCAGCCTTCCCGCCTGCAGATTGTTCGTCCCAATGAAGTAGAGCCGTGAGCTCGCCGGAGCATCGGAGTCCATCGTGATCACCGGAATCCCCGCATCCATTGCTGCTTTGATCTCCGGCGCCATCAGCTCCGCGTTCGCCACTGAGACCAGAATGCCCGCAGGCTTCCTCGCTACCACCATCCGAAACTCCGCCACTTCGCCCTGCGGATCGAACGTAGTGGTCCCGCGCATCTCGGCCGAAACCCCGTACTGAACCGCCGCCTTCTGAAACCCGGCATTCGCCGCCTTCCAGTAGGGCAGGTTGATGTTTGTTGCAACAAGATAATAATGTTCGTCTTTGCTGTGCCGCGTACATCCCGCAAGCAGTGGAAGGAACATCCCCAAGAGAGCAAAAAGAGGTCGCCTCATAAAGTGGTTCATCGTCATCCTCTGGCAAAACTTCTGTCCGAAGCAGACAAACGTATCTCTGGCGTCGGCAAAGCTATATCCGGGGGCCTGATGCTACTCCAAGGCTGTAGGCGGTAATTTGTTCTAGGACCTCGAGCGACCGTCATCAGACTCCTTCAGACGGTCGCACCTGCGCAGGCCGCTCGAACCCTACTGGTTCGCCTCCTTTTGCTTCTTCATCACGGCGCTCAAATTTGTCTTATCCACCAGCGCGACTCCCGTATTCACAAACGCCGGAAACGGAGAGTAGGGATCCAGCGCAAAGTCCTGATCCATCGGCTTCACCGGATAGTGATGAATCTCATCCAGGGCCTTTAGACCCAGATATGCCATCGTGTAAGGCTTTTGCGAGATCGTCGAATCGATCGTGCCATCGCCGATCAGTCTCAACGTGTCAGAGTCCACGTCCATCGCGACCAACAAGCGGTCCGTAATATTCCGCCGTTTGAAAGCCTCCGCCACATTCACACCCGAACGCGAGTCCAGACAGACAAACGCATCCACTTTCGCCGGCCCCTTCCGTTCCAGGTATTCGCCCGCCTTATCCAACGCCGTACCCGGGTCTGCCTTGATATCGAAGTTCTCCACTACCTTGATTCCCGGAAACCCGGCGAAGATATCCATGTAGCCCTTCAAACGTTCGTCAAGGTTCGGCTGCCCAGGATTAGAAAAGAACACAACATTTCCTTTTCCATTCAGCACCGCAGCCACCCGCCTTCCGCCCAGTCGTCCAGCCTCCAGATTATTGGTGCCGATAAAGTACAGCCGCTTGCTCTCCGGCGAATCCGAGTCGATCGTAATCACCGGGATGCCCGCCGCAATCGCCGCGTCAATCTCCGGAGCCATCAACTGCGAGTTCGCAACCGACACAAGAATTCCCGCTGGCTTTCTCGCCACCATCGCCTTGAACTCGTCAACCTCTGCCTGTGGATTCAGCCCTGCCGGCCCACGCGTATCGACCGAAACCCCATACTCCAGGCCCGCTGCCGCAAATCCGTTCGCAGCCGCCTTCCAATAGGGCACCGCCGTATTCGTGGCGACCAGGTAATACTGCTCGCTTTTGCTGTGACGGGTGCATCCCGCAATCAGTGGAAGCACCACCGCTAAAAGCGCAAAAAGATACCGCTTCCTCAAAATATTCATAGCTGTCCTCCGGCACTCATCCTGTCCGAAACCGAATTTCGAAATCGGGCAGCGACGCAGGATATATTTCCTGCGGGTGCCAGATAGTACTCCAAATCACTCTGCACAGTAAACTCTAGGGAACCTACCTCTTCAACTTACTTTGGCTGCTAACATACTCCATTCATTGATGCCACCGCGCACAGCCTCGAATACACAGCGAATCCCTGAAGCGTTTCTCTCCGCACTTCGTCTGTCAAAGTGTGCTGACGTTCTTACAAAGAGCCCGCCTCCTCCTGCTCCTCACCCTCGCGGTGCTCGCCTCTCAGCCCAACTTTGCGCACGCACAATCCACTGCGAAAATCGCTCCTCTACAAGCCCTGAAATCGGCTTCTCCACCAGCTGCTAAACCAGCACTGATCGGCTACTTCCCGCAATGGGGCATCTACAATCAGCCGCAGTACTTCGTCAAAAATCTCGCCACAGGCCCCTCTCCTTTGGTCGATCAGATCAACTACGCCCAGGGCTTCGTCACCAACAGGCGCTGCTCCATTGCCGACCCCAACGCCGATCTCAACTACACCTTCACCGCCGAACAGAGCGTCGACGGCAAGCCCGATACCGCCTCACAGACCTTTCGCGGCAACCTCCATCAGCTTCAAAAACTCAAACGCAAATTCCCGAACCTCCGCATTCTCATCTCCCTCGAAGGCCACTCCACCGATTTCGCCGACGACGCCCAACCCGCAAACCGCGCAGCCTTCGTCACCTCCTGCATCGACACCTTCCTCAAAGGCCAGTTCGCCCCCGGAATCACCGCCCCCGGCCTTTTCGACGGCATCGACCTCGACTGGGAATATCCCCACCAGCCCGACGCCGCGAACTACGTCGCGCTCCTCAAAGAGTTTCGCCGACAAATGGGCGCACTCCGCCCCGGCTTGCTCCTCAACGTCGCCGTCGGCCCTAGCCCCCGCATGTACGAAGGCACAGACATGGCCGAGATCGGCCGCCTCGTCGACCGCATCGGCCTCATGACCTACGACATGAGCGGCCCATGGAGCGAAACCACCGGCTTCATCGCACCCCTCACCGCGAGTGCCACTTACAACGGTGGCACCGTCGCCCACTCTGTCGAGGCCTACCTCGAAGCCGGCGTTCCCGCCGAAAAACTCCTCATGGGAGTTCCCTTCTACGGCTACGGATGGCATCAGGTCCCCGAAGACGACAACGGTCTAGCCCAGGAAGGCGCCCCCATCCACGGCGATCGCCCCTACAGCTACATCGCTACTGTCATCCCCAACTCCACCGTCTACCGCGATCACGACTCGCAGACACCTTGGCTCTTCGACGGCGACATCTTCTGGACCTACGACGATCCGCTCTCCATCAGCCGCAAAGCCCAGTATGCGCTCGACCATCAGCTCGGCGGTCTCATGATCTGGGAGCTCGGCGAAGACACTGCCACATCCGACCTCCTCCGCGCCGCCCACGAGTCATTGCAGACCCCAGTTCAACCAACGCTCTCGAACGCCGAGGAGCCATCTGAAGGCGATTCTGCTCCACCCGCGCCTTCAAGATAAACTCAATACAGCATGGTCCTACCCTTCGTCCGCGAGCTCCTCGCAGACCTGGAGCACTCTGAAGCATTCGAGC
>CAZZZG010000024.1:10051-46001 GCA_964658525.1 uncultured Edaphobacter sp. | reverse complement strand
CTGTTAACCGAAGGGTTGTAGGTTCGAGTCCTACCTCAGGAGCCATAAACACGATACAAATGAGCAAGCTGCAGAAGCCACCCGATAGGTGGCTTCCTTTGTTTGATCAGGTGGCTGCTGCAATTCTGCCGGCTGTTGTTTTCCTGGTGTGATTTGTGATCGCATTGGCTTCCGGAGTACGTAGACTATATCGCGCCAATCAGATTCTGGTGATCACGCCCAAATGAATCTTAATCTGTAACACGATCAAATGCAGTCTGGCGACGTAGCCGTGACCGTCCTCGCAAATCTTCCATTGGGAAATCCTGCCCTTGCAACCGTTGTGCTCAGGGAGGCTTCCTTGCTCAGTAGACGGCCCGTTGCACTCGTACGTTGAGATGTTCTGAAACCAATTTAAATAAAATCTCCACTTTCTGAGAAGAGAGAGGGGTCTCCTGAAAATGCAGAAGCTATCCTAAGGATAGTCCTTCTGCATTTTCAGGAGTTGAGGTACAACCGACGAACTACGCCTTGGGCAGGTCGAAGCGATCGAGGTTCATGACTTTGTTCCACGCGGCTACGAAATCCTTCACGAAGGTCTCCTTCGAGTCAGCCGATGCGTAGACTTCTGCGATGGCCCGCAGCTGAGAGTTGGAGCCGAAGATCAGGTCCACACGAGTGGCGGTCCACTTGATCTCACCTGTCGCACGATCCAAGCCCTCAAACGAACCTTCTGCAGTAGAAGATGCCTTCCAGTCTGTCGCCATGTCGAGCAGGTTGACAAAGAAATCGTTCGTTAGTGTTTCGGGCTGAGTAGTGAAGACACCGTTCTTGGAGCCACGGAAGTTGGCACCGAGGACGCGCAGGCCACCAACAAGAACCGCCATCTCAGGAGCGGTTAGAGTCAGCAACTGCGCTCGGTCAACGAGCAGTTCTTCAGCGCGCACGGTATGGCCGAGCCGAAGGTAGTTTCGGAAGCCATCCGCAGTCTGCTCCAATGGGCTGAAGGACGCAACGTCGGTCTGCTCCTGCGAAGCGTCCGTGCGGCCAGGCGAGAAGGGTACAGTCACGTCGTGCCCGGCTTTCTTCGCTGCCGCTTCAACCGCAGCGCAACCGCCCAGAACAATCAGGTCGGCGAGTGAGACCTTCTTGCCAGTCGCGTTGAAGTCCTTTTGAACTCCCTCGAGCGCGCTGAGAACCTTCGCGAGCACGAGGGGCTGGTTCACCTCCCAGTTCTTCTGCGGCTCGAGGCGAATGCGTGCACCGTTGGCTCCGCCGCGCTTGTCAGAGCCGCGGAAGGACGATGCCGCGGCCCAAGCAGTCGAGACCAGCTGTGAGATCGACAGGCCGGATGCGAGAATCTTTTCCTTCAGTGCAGCGATCTCCGCCTCGCCGATAAGCTCGTGATCGACAGCGGGGACGGGGTCCTGCCATATCAACTGCTCCTCGGGAACCAGAGGTCCAAGGTAGCGGACGATGGGACCCATGTCCCGATGTGTGAGCTTGAACCATGCGCGAGCAAAGGCGTCGGCGAACGCGGCGGGGTCTTTCTGAAAGCGCTTACCAATCATTTCGTAGGCGGGATCGAATTTGAGTGCAAGGTCCGAGGTGAACATCATGGGCAGGTGCTTCTTGTCCTTGATGTGCGCGTCAGGGATGTTAGCTTCCTCGTTCACGGCATACCACTGCCAGCCGCCGCCGGGGCCTTTCTTCAAAGCCCAATCGTAGTTGTAGAGATTGTCGAGGTACTCGGTGTCCCACTTGATGGGGTTGCTGGTCCAGGCGCCTTCTAGGCCGGAGGAGATCGTGTCTTCCGAGTTTCCCTTGCCCTTGCCGTTTTTCCAGCCTAGGCCCTGCTGTTCGATGGGTGCGCCTTCGGGTTCGGGGCCGACGTTCGGACCGGGGTCGTATGCGCCATGGCCTTTGCCGAAGGTGTGGCCGCCGGCGATCAGGGCAAAGGTTTCTTCGTCGTTCATGGCCATGCGGCCGAAGGTCTCGCGGATGTCACGCGCGGACCCGACCGGGTCGGGCTTGCCATCAGGGCCTTCCGGGTTCACGTAGATAAGACCCATCTGAACAGCAGCGAGTGGGTTGTCGAGATTACGCTCTCCCTGATAACGATCGCTGCCGAGCCAAGTATGCTCTGAGCCCCAGAAGATGTCTTCCTGCGGAACCCAGACGTCAGCGCGACCGCCACCGAAGCCGAAGGTCTTAAAGCCCATCGAGTCGAGCGCGACGTTGCCGGTAAGAATCATGAGATCGGCCCACGAGATCTTCTTACCATACTTCTGTTTGATAGGCCAAAGCAGGCGGCGAGCCTTGTCGAGACTGACGTTGTCCGGCCAGCTGTTGAGCGGTGCAAAACGCTGCGTGCCCATGCCTGCGCCGCCGCGGCCATCATGGGTGCGGTAAGTGCCGGCGCTGTGCCATGCCATGCGGATGAAGAACGGGCCATAGTGGCCGTAGTCCGCTGGCCACCAGCTCTGCGAGTCGGTCATCAAGGCGTGGAGATCTTTGATGACGGCGTCGAGATCGAGTTTCTTAAACTCTGCCGCATAATCGAAGTCCTGGCCCATGGGATCGGCCAGCTTGGTGTTCTGGTGCAGGACGGCGAGGTCGAGGCGGTCTGGCCACCAATGCTCGTTGCGCGTGATCTTGCGCGAGTTGAGCGTGACAGCGCCATGCATGGGCGAGGCTGTCTCTGTAGCGGTGACGTTCGCGCTTGGGCCGTTGCCGTGTGGCACCGGGCATTTCATTTCATCTGACATTTTCGCTCCTTCGTTCTCTTTGCCGGGGAGTTGATCCCCGATTGGTTAGCGAGTGGGTGGTGTTTAGCTGCGTCTTGCTTTCTGGCACGCGGCACAGATTCCGATGACGTCGATAGCGTAACGTTCCGCCTGAAAGCCACCGGGCAATCGTTGTAATGCCGGGAGGACGCCAAGATCCTCTTCTTCGATGTCGGTAATGGCCTTGCAATGCGAGCAGACCATGTGGTGGTGGAGGTGGTTGTTCAGCTCGACTCGTAGAGAACCGTGGTGCATGCTGACTTCTTTTAGCACGCCCCTCTCGACGAAGAGATGAATGTTCTTGTAAACCGTCGCTAGGGAGATTGCGGGGATACGCTTCTTGACCCGAGCGTAGACCTCTTCCGGGCTTGGGTGGCCAGGCATCGTCTGCATGACCTCGTAGAGAACCTGGCGCTGATGGGTCGCGGTGAGCCCATGATCCGCACATAGTTCACGAAAAGGGCGAGTTCCGACGCTGGGAGAGTGCTCCATCAAGAACTAGTAAACGATAATTATTCTTGTTCGTCAAATGGCGAGGATTAGCAATGGAATTTAGCTCTGCGAGTTGAGTTCAAGCGTGCCGACTTGCAGTGCAAGGAGCGCGTCTGCTATCTCTGTGCGGTGTATGAGCAAACTCACGGAAGATGCTGTCCAAGAGATTGAACAGATTCATTCAAGCTGGATCGAGTTCGAAGTCGCTGGAGAAGATCAAAGGTTGCTGGCATTATGCGCTGATGAAATTGAATTGTGGCCGCCAGACGCCGAGCCTGTGCTCGGACGCGTGGCGGTTTCGGCGCATTTGGCACAAGGGATTACGAAAATTCACAGCATTGAGATTACTGATCGTCGTATTCGAAGTTCAAACGAGCTTGCTTACTTAACTGCAAGCTACACAACCACGTTTTCCTCAGCGAAAGACTCGATTCCCAGGCAGGTCACCGGAAACCATCTATGGATACTACAAAAGCATGAGGGTACGTGGCTTGTCACTCTCGTGAGTTGGACAGTGTGGAACAGTACTCCAATTTCCGGGACTCATTAGTCAACGCGTTCGCTTCTCCGGAGCCAGACTGTCAAAACGGGCGACTCGGACCTCAGCCGGTCAGGGAAGAGTAGCCGATTCTGACACTCCATTGCAGAGTGTGGGTATCCGATTTGACGCATTCAGGCCATGTACCGATTTATCGTCCAGGTGGGCGAAAGACATTTTCCAAGATCCAGATTGGATGTGCATGAGCCCGCAGACTTGAGTTGTCCAGTAATGGGCAAACTGCTCTAATAGATGGACACTTCGTGACGGAGCCTGATGTTTTCTGCCCCTGTTCCAGACAACGATGCGGAACGAGTAGCGACGCTAAATTCGTTCGGTATTCTCGATTCTCCGCGCGCCTCGCGATCTCGGAACGACGAAGCAAAACGTGAGCGTTTAGTCCACTATTTGTTTAGGTTCAACTCCTCCAACGCATGGTCTAACACCTTTGACCACTTCGGATCGTGCGATGCCGCGTATTCGTCGTGCCAGTTCCACCACTTGTACGGCGGGGTCTGCGGGTAGCCCTCCGGCGAGTCCTCCCACTTCTCCTGGCGTCCTAGCGGCGTCGCGTCCAGGTAGCTCCATGTGCTCCCCATGGCCTCGTCGCCACGGTTGTTGATGAAGTAAGTGCGGAATATGCGGTCATCGTGGTGGAAGAACACGTTTGTGCCGTGCCACTCGTTCACCCCGAAGTCGGTGTCGAAGTTGTCGGTGATGGTATACCACGGCATCGCCCAGCCCATCCTTTTCTTCAGCCGCGCGATGTCGGCCTGGGGCGCACGCGAAGCGTAGACGAGCGTGGTGTCACGCGCGTTCAGATGGGCGAGGTGGCCGACCTGGTCCGCTCCCAAAGAACAACCGCGGCAGGCATGATCGGGCCAACCGAAGACTCCGGGCTCGAAGAAGGCGCGATAAATTATCAATTGGCGGCGCCCATCAAACAAATCGAACAGACTCTTTTTGCCCTTCGGCCCGTCGAATGCGTACTCCTTCTCAACCTCTAACCACGGCATGCGCCGACGCTCGGCGGCCATCGCATCCCGTGCGTGGGTCAATTCTTTTTCTCTGATGAGCAGTTTCTGACGCGCTGCCTCCCACTCCTGCAGCGACACGATCGGAGGTATCTTCATGTTCGAGTGAGTTTCCTTGTTCCTGTTCATATCTCTGCTTCCTCTCGGTTGCTGTCGATGGGTGTTGGTTCTTGCTGCGAAGCTTGTTCACGACTAATGCGGAGATGCCGCCAGTTGAGGAGACCCCTGCTGCGATCCATGCCACGGTTGCGAGACACAGAGGGCACATGGCTACCTGCGGATCCGCTTTGTCTCTGAGGCCGTGCGAATTCGTACCATCAGATCTGTCCAGCCGACGTCAACTCCTTGGTCCGCTTCGCCAATCCATCCCATCGCCCGATGGACAAACCGGACGTGGGTCAATCCGTCCTCTTCTTTGAGACGGTACTGAATGTTGGAGACTGCCGGGGTCGACATGAACAGTGGCCCGCATATCTCCAGAAGCGATGGTGGCTTGATCGCTTGTACGAGGCCCCAGAAGTGTCCGGTGTTGTCTCCCAGGTCGCGATACCAGCGGCCGCCTGGCCACGCCTCGAGCTTCATCGGCATCGGTTTCTCCTGGGTTGAGTTCATAGGCCCCATCTGCTCCAGAATTGCCTCGAACACGATTTCGATTGGCGCCGCAATCTGTTCATCTTTCACAATCTCAAAGGCCTGAACTACCTGTTCCTGAATCGTTGCTGGCATTACTCCTCCTTTGCTCCGATGGCGTTTGTAATGATCCTCTGCCGAGCCTTTCGCTCCGCACGTTCCTTGATCTGGCCTAATTGGTGCGTCCAGTACCGTTCAAACGTCTTTACCCAGTCGTGCACCGGCTTTAACTCAGCTGCATTTAATCGGTACATCCGGTGTTGGCCGCGCCTTATGACTGACACCACGCCAACCTTTCGAAGCACTCCTAGGTGCTTCGAAACGGTCGGCTGCGACATCCGCAAACGCACCACGACATCATTCACTGCATACTCTTTTCCGTCCGCCAGCACCGCAATGACATCGCGCCGGCGGGGCTCGGCGATTGCGTTAAAGACATCCGTTGTTGTTGCTGCACGTGCCATATCGCTAAAATATTCCCATATGAGAATATGTCAAGTAAATTTATTACAGTCCTATCGCGCTTGACGTAGCTCTTGGCGATCAGTTACTGATGCGACGGGCTCAGGTCGGCGTCATGGACCAATGAGGAGTAATATCTCTCGCGAATAGTTGGAGATGAGGGAGGTGTTTGAGCTCTTTATACGGAGCTAACAGGTGAATCTACTTCGAGAGGCCCTAAGATTTTCACATCAAGTGCGATCTTTAAAGAATCTTAGTAGAAGTTCGAAGAATCAGTTGTTGTGTAACGTGTGACATGACGAGTTGGAGGTTACAGTAGCACTCGCTGAGGTCTAGATAGAGAGGAGTTAACTGTGGGAAAAAGCAAAACAGTCATCGTGACAGGTGCATCGCAAGGTATAGGAGCAGCGGTTGTACAGGCCTTTCTGGACCGCGGCTATAACGTAGTTGCAACTTCGCGCAGCGTCTCGAAGGCAGGCTTTAAGTTGTCACAGAACCTCGCAATTGTCGATGGAGACATCGGGCAGACCGCCACGGCAGAGAACGTTGCAACAACTGCGACAGACAAATTTGGCTCGATCGACCATGTCGTCAACAACGCAGGGATCTTCTCAACGAAGTCCTTCACGGATTTCACCACAGAGGATTTTCGCGGTCTCGTTTCCACTAACCTGGAAGGTTTCATCTTCATCACTCAAGCCGCAGTCAAGCAAATGCTTTCCCAGGGCACCGGTGGCAGCGTGACAACCATCACGTCTTCGTTGGTTAAGAATCCCATTTCCGGCGTTTCCGCCTCGATCCCGATGATTACCAAGGGGGGACTTGAGGCGATCACCCTAAGTCTCGCGAGCGAGTACGCGAAGAACAATATCCGCTTCAACGCAGTCGCACCTGGTGTCGTCGACACCCCACTTCACAAGAAGACTCCAAAGGACCTCATGAAATCCCTCTCGCCTATGGGAACGGTCTCCGACTCGAAGGACATTGCAGAAGCTGTTGTGTATCTGGCGGAAGCTCGTCACGTTACCGGGGAGGTGCTGCACGTGGACGGCGGTGCGCACGCAGGTAAGTGGTAGGCAATAAAGGTTCGCAGCGGGACAGTGCAGAACGCCGGCTGCAGGACCTTGGAATTCAACTCCCGCCCACGCCCACACCGTTAGGCAGTTACGTCGAGACGGTGCAGACCGGCAATCTGCTGTTCTTCAGCGGGATGCTCCCGATCGTCGATCACAAGCCCAAATTCATTGGTCGACTTGGGAAAGAACTCGACGCCGAAGCCGGACGGGAAGCCGTCTACATTGCCGCACTGAATGTGCTCGCCGCGGCCAAGGAGCATTTGGGCTCACTCGACAGGGTGACTCGCGTCGTCCGGCTCGGTGTCTTCATAGCGACCTCAGGGGACTTCTTTGACCAGCCCAGAATCGCAGATGCTGCGTCGGATTTGTTTCGAGATGTTTTTGGTATCGAGAAGACATCAGTCCGACAGGTAATAGGCGTTGCCAGCCTCCCCCTCGGCGTGCCAGTAGAACTCGATGTCATCTTCGAGGTCGCAGAGTAGCAAACTTTCGGCAGAGGCCAAAGGCTCCCTGCCGGAAGGTTGCTTTCAGAGGTAGCTATGAAACAGCAGTCCACTAACTCATCACCGAAGTGGAACGCAACTCGTATTTCTTCAATCCTGGGGACCGAGTACCCAATCATTCAGGGTCCTCTTGGGGGTTTGTCGACGCAACGATTGACTGCAACGGTCTCCAACTTTGGCGGCCTGGGGTCCTTCGGGGCGCATGGCTTGAACCCTTCAGCAATTAGAGATGTGATTGCTGAAATTCGTATGCTCACCTCCAAACCGTTCGCGATCAACTTGTGGGTCTCGATGGAAGATGAGGGTGCACGCGCTTCTGGCAGTGAAGCATTTGCGCGAAGCCTGGCACCCCTCGCTGGACACATCCAAGCCTTGGGAGGGATGCTCCCGACTTTCGCCCCTTATGTCCCGATCAGGTTTGAGGACCAGGTGCGGGTTTTGCTCGATGCAAAAGTTCCCGTCTTTAGCTTCATCTACGGAGTACCCCCAAAGGAGATTCTCGACGAGTGCCGTGCGCAGGGAATTCTTACGATCGGAACTGCGACGACACCGGAGGAAGCCATCGTTCTTGAGCAGGCAGGAGTCGATATCGTCGCCGCTTCAGGTTTTGAATCGGGCGGTCACCGTGGTTCCTTCCTGCGCCCTTCCGAGGAATCACTCACCGGAACGTTCTCGCTCGTACCTCAGGTCGTAGACTCAGTTTCAGTTCCAGTTGTTGCCGCCGGCGGTATCGCCGATGCTCGCGGAGTTGTCGCAGCATTTGCTCTTGGCGCTGAGGGAGTACAGATAGGCACAGCTTTTCTGGCGTGCGAAGAGTCCGGTGCAAGCCCGCTTCACCGCAACGCGCTCCTCAATGGAAACGCCCGCAGAACAGGATTGACCAGAGGGTTCACTGGAAGGCTGGCGAGGGGAATCCACAACCAGTTGCTCGAAGAACTCAATCGCCCGGGAATCGAGATCCTCCCTTATCCCTTGCAGCGGATTCTGATAAAGAACCTTACCGTCGTCGCCGAAAAGGCTGCGAAGTCCGAGTTCCTTCAGCTTTGGGCCGGGCAGAGCGCAAACCTTTCTCGGCAGAGCGACGCAAAAGCCTTGCTCCAGACATTGGTATCCGGGGTTTCTGCCGTCACAGAATCGGTTCACAAAAACTTCGAGCGGGACAGCAGATAATTGACTGCGGGCTGAAGGACAGCCTCAGGTAAACATCATTGAGCACGGGGCTTCGATTCCATTAGACAATCACGCACTTGGACTGACTCGTTAGAAATTTGGGCACTTATCCGGACTTTCTCATAGGTCAGAGTAGGTCCCACGATTTACTCAAACGAACACTGATGCCATCTCTTCCCATAGAGCGTCTAGTGGTGTACTCTTTGTACCCATAGACACTCGAGTGGAGAGATCGCAGTGGATCGAATGAAGAAATCAGATGGCGAGATGCTCCAGGGAACCTTGGACATGATGATCCTCAGGGCGCTCGTGATGGGGCCTGCGCATGGACATACGATCGCGCATGTTATCGAACACACATCAGAGGACGTGCTTCAGGTAGAACAGGGATCACTGTACCCTGCGCTTCACCGCTTGGAAGATCGCGGGTGGCTTGAGTCCTATTGGGGCGCAAGCGAAAACAACCGTAAAGCGAAGTTCTATCGACTTACTTCGGCGGGTAAGAAGCAACTGGTGTTGGAGAAGAATCGCTGGCGGCAGATGGCACGCGCGATTGACCTCGTCATGGGGGAGTAGTTGTCACGCGAAAGGAGGCCCTGTGAGCATACGTAGATTTTTTAGAAGACGACGTAGCGACGCAGACGTGAGTATGGAAATGGAGAACCATCTTATCCTGGAGTCCGATGAAAACGTCGCTCGTGGGATGAGCAAAGAAGAGGCACGGCGGCAGGCCTACCTCAAGTTCGGCTCGCCGGAGCGCATACGCGAGGAAGTTTGGAAATGGAACAGCATCGCACCGCTTGAAAAATTACTTCGCGATATTCGATATGCATGGCGGACGTTACGTCGCAGTCCGGGATACGCGCTTATGGCAATTCTGACGCTCGGTTTGGGCATCGGCGCGAATGCCGCCATCTTTACTGTCATCAACGGAATACTACTGCGCCCACTGCCGTATGCGAATCCGAAGCAAATCGTGCATCTGGAACAAACGGCGTCGCGCGTTGGACCAGATCCGATTGGTTTCTCGGTGCCCGAGATCGCCGACTATCGCCAGCTGAACCATGTATTCACCGATCTGGCCGAATATCATTCAATGACTTTTACTTTGCTCGGATCGAAGGTTCCCGAGCGCGTCAGCACCGGGGTGGTTTCTGCAAACTTCTTTGACGTCCTGGGCGTGAAGCCCGCCTTGGGGCGGCTGATCACACAGGCGGACGAGACTCAGAAGGCTGAGCCAGTTTTAGTGCTCAGCTATGCATACTGGGTAAAGAATTTTGGCCAGGATCCAAAGATACTAGGCCGCACGTTTGTGATGAACGATCGCGTTCACACGGTAGTGGGAGTGCTGCCTCCGCTTCCGGAATATCCAGACGCGAATGATGTGTACATGCCGACAACGTCATGCCCCTTTCGCTCCAACCCCAAGATGATCGCCGATAGGGATATGCGCATGTTCACGGTCTTTGGCCGGATCAAACCGGAAGTGACAGAAGCGCAGGCACGCAGGGACCTGGCCACGATCACGAATAGGCTCACGCTTGTCTACCCGAAATCATATCCAACCGCTGCCGGAGTCTCAGCTCAGATGGCGGGGTTGGAGCACGAACTGACCCACGCAGCGAGGCCTACTTTTTTGACTCTGCTTGGTGCTGCCGGTCTGGTGCTGTTGCTGGCGTGTGCGAATTTGGCGAATCTCGCGATTTCGCGGCAAATACGCCGATCTCAGGAGACGGCTATCCGCATGGCTACAGGCGCGAGCGCTTGGGATATCTTTCGCCAGCTTCTGACTGAGAGCCTGGTAGTCGCGCTTGCGGGCGGCCTACTAGGACTTGGCATCGCGGCGGTTGGATCGAAGTTGCTGATTGCTTATGCGGCACGAATGACACCGCTATCGGGAGAAATACACCTTGATGGTCGAGTGCTGTTCTTTGTGGCAGCTCTTTCCATCGTTGCTGGAGTACTGTTTGGAGCGCTTCCAGGATTTGTGGCGAGCCGTAACCGTTTGAGTGTCCTGACTGGTTCCGGGGAAAGATCAGTCGGAAGTGGCCAAGTGACGCGGGCCCGCCAGGCGCTTGTTGCGGTGCAGGTAGCTCTCTCTTTCGTTCTACTGGTGTGTGCAGGGTTGATGCTTCAGAGTTTGCATAAATTGCTGTCTGTTGATCCGGGATTCAAGACCGCGAATGTGCTCTCCATGCGGATTAGTTTGGATTGGACCAAATATGCGAAACGCGCAGAGCTCAATCAATTTTTCCATCAAGTGCTGGGTCGCGTATCGGGGCTGCCCGGAGTAGAGAGTGCTGCAGTCAGTGTGTTGGTTCCTCTAAACGGTAACGTGGGTACCATGACCGGCGGAGTGCTCTTAGAGGGACGGCCCGTGGACCCTGGCGAAATGATGCCGCAAGTGGACTTTGAACTGGCAAGTCCCGATTATTTTCACGTGCTCGGTGTGCCAATCCTCGCGGGGCGGACCTTTACGGACGGAGATACGCAAAACTCTCCGGCAGTTGCCATTGTGAACGCACGTATGGCGAAACGTTTCTGGCCCGCGCAAGATCCGATTGGCCGTCATGTGTCTATAGACAACGGCAAGACGTGGATCACAATTGTCGGCGTGGCAAGCAGCGTCCATCAATATGGGCTGGACAAAGATTTGAGGGAGGGAATCTATCTGCCGCAGGATCAGTCTCCCCCTCTGACAGATGCCCACCTGCTGGTACGCACACGTGTCGAACCGATGCGCACTGCCAACCAAATTGCCGATGTCATTCACCAGATCGACCCACATCAACCCGTAACAGAGATACGGTCGTTGGATCAGTTCCGAAGCGCTCAGTTGGGAACGCCCCGAGTCACAACGATTCTACTGGGGCTATTCGCAGCCTTGGCGTTGTTCATCACCGTAGTGGGGGTAAGTGGAACACTCGCACTCGCGGTGGCTCATAGAACGAAAGAGATAGGGATACGGATCGCCCTGGGCGCTCCGAAAGAGGAGATCCTCCACAGTGTGTTGATCCGTGGCATGTCACCGGTAATTGCAGGAATCGCCGCGGGGGCCGCAGCGGCAATGTTTTCAACGAGATTTCTGGCCAGCATGTTGTTTACGATAAAACCGAACGATCCACTGACCCTCGGTGCGATTGCGGTTCTTCTCGCCGTTGTCGCGCTGATCGGCTGCGCGATCCCGGCGCGCAACGCAATTCGAGTCGACCCGATGAAAGCGTTGCGCACAGACTAATGGTTGTCGACTGACAAGTCGTGTGACTTTCTCGCCTCCCATGACTCACACGGTCTTGTGCTCAAACTATCGCGCTATTGCCGTGCATACCTCTTGTGCCATAAAGCTACCGACGTATCCCATGGATCGGGCTTGCGTCCGTATAGACACGCTGGATCACTGTCGCGGCCCTCACTGATAGCATAATAAGCCTGCAGAAAAGGACCTATGATGCAGGTAATCAAAAGATCCTTCCACTACCTTTTCGACTTATCTCAGGGATCGACAGATCACTTTATCGCGCGGTGGCTCTTTCTCCGCTTCCTTGGGATCATCTATTTTTCCGCGTTTTTTTCGCTTGTTTACCAGGTGCGCGGCCTCATCGGAGCGCGAGGAATTCTTCCTGCCGCAGAGTACCTTCAGGCCGCACAGAGCCTCGGAGCTTTGCGTTTCTGGTACGTGCCGACTGGTCTTTGGTTCTCTAACAGCGACCAAATGATTGTGGCTCTTTGTTGGGCCGGTCTCGCTGCATCCGTCGCTCTTGTGGCCAATGTCTGGCCACGCGCTATGCTCGTGATCTGCTTCTGTTGCTTTTTGTCATTCGTCAGCGTCGCGCAGGAGTTTTCAGGCTACCAATCTGACGGCATGTTGCTTGAGGCGGGAATCCTATCCATCTTCCTCGCCCCCACTGGTATCTTCCCGGGGTTGGGAAAAAGACGGCCAGTCATCCGAGCGGCAATGTTTCTCTTATTGTGGGAATGGTTTCGCATCTATTTTCAGTCAGGTGTTGTCAAGTTGGAGAGCGGAGATCCCACGTGGCAAAACCTGACGGCGACTTATGAGTACTACCAGAACGGCCCTCTGCCCACATGGATCGGTTGGTATCTTCAACATCTACCGCACTGGTTCCACATCACCACAGCCGCACTGACCCTTGCGATGGAACTGGTCCTCGTATGGTTAGCAGTACTCCCACGCCGATTGAAGATTCTTTGCTTCTTCATCGTAACCTTTTGGCAAATCGGAGTCATCGCGACAGCGAACTATGCCTTTCTTAACTATCTCGTCCTCGCCCTCGCATTTTTCCTTTTGGATGACGCGTTTTTGCGTCGCCTGCTGCCATCGCATTGGCGGAATAGTTTCAATCACAATGGTCTGAACGTTACTGCTTCGAGACTCAATAACGCAGCTCATTCACATGATGAGAATGAGACTTCTGCAAGAACACGTCCGCCGTTCCTCCTCCGCACTGCGTTGGTTGCAGTCGTGTTTGTCTGGATCTACGCGACCTTAGTTCCTCTTGTGCAGATGTTCTGGCGCGGTGCCCCGCTTCCTCTGAAACCCGTAGTTGCACTTGAACCCTTCCGCATTGCGAACCAATATGGCTTATTTGCTGTGATGACCCCTCATCGATACGAGATTGAATTTCAGGGATCCAACGACGGCAAGCAATGGGAGGCTTATCCCTTTCGTTACAAGCCGCAGAACTTATCCGAGCGGCCTCGTATCTACGCACCTTACCAGCCACGTTTCGATTGGAACCTGTGGTTCGCCTCACTCGGCTTATGGCAACAGAATCTTATCGTTCCCCGAACTGAAGAGCTGCTTCTCGAAAACGATCCCGATGTGCTTGGGCTTTTTGCCGGCAACCCGTTTTGGAATGCGCCCCGCCTCATTTTGTTCGCGCGGTGCTGTGGCAATACTGGTTCAGCACGCCGGAACAGAAGCATGCCGAAGGTGTCTGGTGGCGGCGTCAGTTCCTTGGCGCCTATGCTCCGACTCTTTCGCGATCACCTGATGGTCATTTCGAAGTAATCCCCGACTAAAAGTCTTTCCAATTTATCTGTAGCCGGTACGGGTGAGCTTGAATCAATTCTGTCGTAAAAGCTTTTGCATCGTTTGCCATTTTGAACCATCTAGTTCATTAACAAATGATTGTTTCGTTGCCCACTCCGGACGCCGTATCGGAAAAGGTGCGAGCGAGACACATCATCATATTGATATCGAGGATCCTATGAGCACGCCTCTAAAATCTAAGTTATTTACTCCCGTTCAGATTGGCCCCTTTACTCTTTCGCATCGTGTAGTGATGGCACCCCTCACCCGCCTGCGCTCTGAACAACCTGGCGACATTCCGGGTGATCTGATGGCGAAGATGTATGGGCAACGCGCTTCGGGACGAGGGCTTATCATCGCCGAAGCCACCACGGTGTCGGTCCTTGGTCGCGGCTATCTCGGCGCGCCTGGCATCTATTCGGATGCACATGTCGCTGGGTGGAAGAAGGTTACCGAAGCAGTCCACGAAAAGGGCGGACGCATATTTCTTCAGCTATGGCACGTTGGGCGTCAGTCGCATATTGATATGACCAACGGAGCTGCACCTGTAGCGCCGTCAGTTGTTCCTTTCGAGCAGGTTGTTGTGACAGGTGACGGATGGGTGCCGGTCTCTCCACACCGCGCGCTCAAAATTGAAGAGATCCCCGGTATCATCGATGAGTTTCGCAGAGGTGCCGAGCGGGCAAAAGCAGCGGGCTTTGACGGGGTCGAAATTCATGGAGCAAATGGTTATCTGCTTGACCAGTTTCTTCAGGATGGAAGCAACAAACGTACCGATGCCTATGGCGGGTCGGTAGAGAATCGAGCTCGTTTGCTGCTTGAGGTTACAGAAGCAGTTGTGTCTGTGTGGGGGGCAGGCCGTGTCGGCGTTCGCATAGCGCCGAGCGGAACATGGGCTTCCATGTCGGATAGCAACCCAGAGGTCACCTTCGGTTATGTGGCTGAACAACTGAACCGCTTCGATCTGGCCTATCTGCATATTGTTGAGCCTCGGATTGTAGGTGCAGAGGCTCCGGTGGAAGGTCAACCTCCAGTCGCAGCCGCGCAGTTGCGCAAGATCTTCAAAGGAACAATTCTTGCCGCGGGAGGGTTTGAACCTGAGGGGGCTGCGGATATTGTCGACAACGGTGACGCTGATCTGGTCGCATTCGGTCGTCACTTCGCCGCCAACCCCGATTTACCCAAACGCATCGAGCTCGGACTTCCGCTCAACCCTTATGATCGCAACACCTTCTGGGGCGGAGATCATCGCGGTTATAGTGACTATCCGTTCTATGAGGAGCTCGAAAACACTGCTGCTTGATGGAAGTGCATAGCATCAGGAAATCGATTTGGCGAGTGGTCTGGAGGAGCCTGGCACACTACACTAGAAGAATGATCCAGACTACTGCGTCCGTCGGTGTGAAGTTTTCCGAAATAGCCGCTAGAGTCGCCGAAGGGGCGCGCATTGGCCGAGACGACGCGTGTTGGCTCTGGCTCAATGCATCTGACAACGAGTTATCCTCTCTGGCCGCTAATGTGCGCGGGAGGTTTCATGCTCCGGACTCCTGCACGTATATGGTGATGCGGATCATCAACTATACGAACGTTTGCGTTGCGCAGTGTGATTATTGTGCCTTTTACAAGCTACCCAGCCAGGACGGCGGGTATGTGCTAAGTCAGGAAGCTGTATTCGCGAAACTGGACGAGTTGCTGACGCTAGGCGGCGATTTGGCAGCTTTCAACGGGGGATTCAATCCGCATCTGCCTCTAAGTTATTACTGCGATTTATTCGCCGCGATCCGAGCGCGATACGGGGACGCGTTGGAGTTCTACGCGCTGACGATTGCTGAGTTCATGTACCTTGCCGATCACGCTAAGCTGAGCCATGCCCAGGCTGCGGAGCGGTTGAAGGACGCTGGAGTACGGTGGATTACCGGTGGAGGCTCGGAGATTCTGACTGAGGATTTTCGCGCGCGGCACTCAAAGTTCAAGTACACCGTGGCGCAATACTTCGAGGCACAGCGGGCGATCGTTGACGCTGGCCTGAAGACCACAGCAACGATGGTGATCGGATTTGACGAGAGCATTGATGAGAGGCTTGAGCACCTCGAACGCACGCGCCAGTTTCAGGATCAAACTGGCGGCCTCGCTAGTTTTCTCTGTTGGACGTTCAAACCCTACTTCACGCAGATTGGCGGCATCGAAATTACAACTGCCGAATACCTCCGCCATCTTGCCCTTTGTCGGATCTACCTCGACAATATTCCGCGGATTCGGACCTCAGTGCTTACTCAAAATCAACAGGCGCTCGAAGGATTGAACTACGGAGCAGATGACTTTGATCTACCGATCGAAGATGAGGTGACTCAGAAGGCTGGTGCGACCATCAGCCTGGACTTCGATCGGATATTGGGCTATGCGCGAGAACTCGGATACTCACCCGCGTACCGGCATGTGTCCTTGGGGACGCCACCATGGAACATGGGGTCTTAGTTGAGTAAGGCCTTTGGAGAGTAAGCCGTAACCTCGATCGCTGAGGTACGGCTCCTCAATTAGCGTCCCACAATGATGACTGAGAAAGTGCCGGGGATCGGAGTTGGACGGTACTGTAACTCCTCAGAGACCGCGCCGGTATTCTGACCAAATTTAGACGTTACCAGGTAAGCCTTCGCGACCTTATGGTCTACGACCATGGTCCGGGCGCCGGGCTGAGTCTTTACCTGTTGGACCCGAGAGTATTTGAGGAGTGAGTCGCGACGAAAGATGGAAAGTGTTCCAGTGGCGTCGGCAACGAAGAGCAGGTTATGTTGTGCGTCGAAGTCGATGTCGCCGGCATTTTGGGGGGCATCTCCAATGGCGACAACCTCACCTGCGTCTGTGCTGACGCTCACCAGTTTGTGGTCTTCGCAGACGGTAAATAGTTGATGGCGGCCGCTGTCGATGGCCAGCCCACTGGGGCCCGTACATGGCGTCAGTTTCCAGGTGACCGAAACTTTCTTGGCGGCAACGTCGATGCGTGCAATCTCGCCGCTGGCAGGGAGCGTCACGAAGATAGCGCCTGCTCCATCGCTAATCGCCGATCCTGGACGGCCAGCAAGTGGAATGGTGGCTGTGACCTGGTTGGTAGCGGCATCGATCATGGTCGCGGTATGACTATGTGAGTTGAAGGCGAAGATCGACTTTGAAGATGGGTCGAAGACGATGGCATTGGGAACCGCGCCGGTAGGCACAGATGCGACCACGTTGAAGTTAGAGCGGTCAAAGACGCGGACAAAACCGGCCGATCCGTCCGTGGGGTCAGTGACGTAGCCGTATTTGCCGGAGTCGTCGAGCGCGATCTCGCGAGTATTCTTCATTCCCTCAATTTCGCCGAGCAGTTTGCCCGTCCCTGTATCGACAACCATCACACGATTGGTACGGGGAATGTAGAGACGATTGGCAGGTGTATCGAGCACAAGAAAACCCCATCCACCTTTCCCGCCGAGATTCCATTGATCTTGCACATGGAATTGCGGCAATACTTTTGGGCTGGCGGCGTGGAGGAGCGGTGAGAGGCTCAAGCCTAGCGTAAACACGAGGGAAGAAAAGATCTTTGAGGAGAGCTTTTGAGTGTTCTGGAAAAAATTGATCATATTATTTATCGAAGAATCGCTCGCTGGAAAACTAACTTCGACGGCCAGCATGGCTGACCGTCGAAGGGTTGAAATCAGCTAAAACTGATTGTTATTTCGCAGAGAAATTGAAATCATCCGTTAGATCGCCGATTGCTGGGCTGTTCGTCGGGACGTAGGGGTTGTTGGCCTTCTGGATTGGGTTCGGCAGGTTGTCGCGGCTGCGGCTGCTAATCGTCGGCAGTCCCCAGTTCTTTTCGATGTACTTCATTAGCGACACGTGATCACCATACTCATGGGAGACAATGCCGCCCGTCGAGTACTTCGAGACCACGATCAGAGGAATGCGGGTACCGTCGCCGAAGAAGTCAACCGGCTGGATGTAACCCGAGTCATAGTAGCCGCCGCCCTCATCCCACGTGATGAAGATGGCAGTATCGGCCCAGAGAGCCGGGTTAGCTTTGACTCCATCGACGATCTTCTTGGTGAAGCCTTCGAAGAGATCGAGTTTGGAAGAAGCCGGGTGACCATCGTTGAAGCCGCTGGGCTTGACGATGGAAACTGGTGGCAGGTTACCGGTGTCAATGTCTTCATAGAGCTCGGTCGTATCCGCGATATAGGTCTGACGAGCAGCCTGAGTCCCCATGAACTGGGTCTGATACTGGAACGGGTTGCAGATGTTGCAGTATTCATCGAACGAGTTCGACTCGGTGGGATCAGTTACATACAGATCCCAGTTCTCGCCGAAGTATTTGAAAGGAACATTGTGAGCGACGAGGTCGTCACCGATGCTCTTCTGGCTGGTTGGAGGAATGGTGAAGGGAGAATACTGTGACGCGAGCGTGCCGTCGCCGTTGTAACCAGGGTTGTAGTTGTTGACGAGGTAGTAGCTGTTTGGTGCGCAGTTCGGCTTGACCGGCCGCGAGAGGGACTGGAGGTAGTTGGTGACAGCTGGAACGCCGGGCTGGCTGATGTCAGCGCAGTTGACGTAGCTGCCGCCGCTGTAACCATCCTGATCCCACCAGTTGTTGGTGTCGGGCTGCGGGTTAGGATTCTCAATCTCATTCTTGGGAGGAGTCGCGGCTGCACCTTTGGCGTTGGTGTAAAAGATGGAGTCGCCGAAGCCGAACATGATGTGGTTTGCACCGGTTCCGCCCATGACGGACTGGTGGAAGTTGTCGCTGATGGTGTAGTCGTCTGCAAGCTGTTTGAAGTAAGGAGCATCCCCCTGCGCCATGTTATAGAAGGCCATGGAAGTGGAGCCTTCACCAGTGGTAGTGTCGTTGAAGTTCTTAGGCTGCTTCTCGCCGTTGCCGCCGGTTCCGACGGTTGTCTCAACCCAGGGGAAGAGGTCATTCAAGCAGCCGCTGGGGTTGTCCTTGGTCGCGTAATCAACGTTGCAGTCAGTCTGCTGCCACATCTGGAAGAAGCGATGCACAGGGCTGTTGGTGTAGGCATCGTAAGGCATCTTGGGACCGGTGAGCTGGTAGACACCCTCGCGCAGGGAGGTCGCATCAGTGATGCGAGTGTCAACCTGGCCACCAGCGATTCCAGTGGCACCAGTTACGAGGTACTTGTTATAGGCTGGCGCGAGGCCGGTGTCGGCAAGCTCCGCAACCTTAAGAGTGGTAAAGGGAGCGCTCGTTGCGCTGGTTTTTTCCGGACCGCCAGCCAAAGACGGGGGAAGGGTGCTGTAAATGCTCTTTTCCTGAGGGCTGTTGGAGAACTTACCGTTGTCGGCGGTGGTGCTGTCAACGGCCGAGAACTGCGCAGAAAGCGAGTAGTTAGGACCAGGCTTGCCGTTGGCATTGACGATGCCTTTGGAGAGGAGGTTCGAGACGGTCTGACCTGCCTTCGGCTTGTAGGTCGCATAGACGTGATCGAATGTGCGATTCTCACCGATGATAATGATGACGTGCTTGATAGGGGTCTTTGTTTCGGGGACGGCAGTTTGGGCGTAGGCGGATTGTGGCAGTCCCGCAAACACTTGCAGCGCAATCAACATCATCGCGCCGCACTTCAAAGTCCCGTTAGGGGCGTTGACAGTACGTTTCAAAGTGATACCTCCAGAAAACTGAGGAAGCCGCCGTTAGGCACCGTTGGGGAGTACAACCTCAGTGGGATAACCGTAGAGGCAAAGGCAGTCCTGACGTGTGACGCGCAAATGAAATGATCAATAATTACGCTCACATTACTGACCGTATTTCGTCGCAGCAAATTTCTTTTGGATGAAATGACTTGTTAGCGTCTATTCACACTTCGGCGTCGTAGACTGTCAGCCCGCACGAGCTAGACCACAACTTTGTAGGGCCTCATCATCTCGTTGTCTTCGTGCTCGAGGATGTGACAGTGCCAGACGTAGAGAAGTTCGTCGCCGGGTGACACCTGCGCTCCATGAGGCAGATCGAAGCGCATAACAACACGAGTGACATACCCTGGATAAGACTTGATGGTGTCCTTATGCGCGGGACGCTCATTGCTTTCAGGAGCCATTGGCTTTCCTGTGAAGACAAGCTTGCCAGTCTGCTGGTAAGCTTGCACGTCAAAGGTCTGACGATTCAAGACTTGAAACCTCACGAGATGGACGTGCAGCGGATGAACGTCCCCAGTGATATTGACAAAGGACCAGATTTCGGTCGAACCCGCCTTTGGATCCTCGGTGATTGGTTCGTGCCATCGCGCGTTTCCCAAAAGGCCGGTGATCACATACCCATCCGACGGGCGCTCTTTTTCTGAGACCAGCAGAAGACGCTCACGGGTCGCGTAAGTCGGAACAAGCGGCTCGAAGGGTACAAGAGCTTCGGGTACGACGCTAGTATCTTTGCCGGAGAGAACCTTGGTCACTTTAAACAGCAAGACGTCTTCTGCAAGATATTGACCGCCCATGGTGTAGGGAGCAGGGGCGTCATTCACCAACGAAAAAGATTTACCCTCACAGTCAGAAAAATCGATGATGACATCGAAACGTTCTCCAGGCCCAATCAAAAGGTATCGGATCTCCAGAGCCGCGGGAAGAAGACCTCCGTCGGTGCCGATCTGTTGAAATGCCGGAACATCGAAGGAATCATTCTGTATCTTCCCGGTTGCGTCGGAGATGAAAAGTCGAAGGTGGTAGAAGCGCGCGTTTGCGGCGTTGACGATCCGGAACCGATACCTGCGCGGCTCAACCTCAAGAAACGGTGAAACTTTTCCATTCACGCAGTTGTAATCGCCGTAGAACTCCTGGATCCAGATGGGGTGTTCTTTGGGGCCATTGACGACCTTGGGGTAATAAAGCGAGCCGTCACGGTGAAACAAGCGATCCTGTAGCATCAGGGGAATCTCGAACTCGCCTTGCGGCAGATTGAGCGCCTTCTCTGCTTCGTCGCGAATGAGATAGAAGCCGGCCAGGCCTGCATAGACGTTCAATCGGGTGATGCCAAGGCAATGGTCGTGATACCAGAGCGTTGTGGAAGGTTGGCAATTGGGATAAGACGACGGTCGCGGATTGAACTTTGGTCCATGAGGACCATGTTCGCCCTGCGCAGTGAACCAGGCTTCCGGGTAGCCATCGTCATCGGGCATGGCACAGGCTCCGTGCAGGTGCGCAACATTCCGGACGGCTGGTAGAGAGGCCTCGGCTCCGTGGATGGAATGATCGATGGGAAGCAGGTGCGTGTTGGGCAACTTGCTTACCCAGTTAATATTGATAGGTTGGCCGCTCTGAGCTTCGATGGTAGGACCGGGCCACGAACCGTTATATCCCCAGACCGTCGTCGGCGGAAGATCTCGGTGCACCTTCTGTTGAAACTGGCCCATCTCAATATCGATAGTTTCCCCTGGTTTTCCCGTCGCGCGAATCACCGGCGGAAGGGGAAGGGAATCGACGTACGGCGTAAGTCTGACCCCGCTGCGAACCTGCGCCGGGGATGCCATGGCTTGTTGCATCGCCGGTACAGTTTTGCTGAGAGTAAGGCCGGCTGCTGTCGTGAGACCACGCTGAAGAAGGCGACGTCTGCTCAGCATCGTTTGCAGCCGTAACGGGATGGGATCTCTGACTGGGGAGGGTTCACTAACATGCGGCAATCTGCCTACTCAGGAAAAACACTAGTCTGGTCTTGTTACGACACGATGAAGAGGCCAGATTCAGTATCGGACCAATAGAATGAAGAGGCATGCCGAGATCGACACTTTCCGTAGCCATCATCACACTGAATGAAGAAGCGAATCTGGCGCGGACCCTGGCCAGTGTGCGGTTTGCGGATGAACTGGTTATAGTCGATTCGGGCTCTACGGACCGCACCTTGGAAATTGCGAAATCCTTCGGCGCAAAGGTTTTCACGGAGCCCTGGAAGGGATTTGCCAGGCAGAAGAACTCCGCAATCGAAAAATGCGTAGGGACCTGGGTACTTTCCCTCGACGCAGATGAAGAGCTAACACCCGAGCTTCAGACAGAGATCAGTCTGATGCTTGAAGCCGATGCTACGAACGCGCCCCAAATAGATGGCTATCGGCTTCGGCTGAGGCATGTATTTCTCGGACGCTGGATGCGGCACGGAGGTTACTACCCAGATCTGAAGTTGCGCTTGTTTCGCCACCTGACTTCTTCTGGCGCTGCTTGCTTTACCGATCGCCCAGTGCACGAATCGGTTCAGGTTGCGGGAAGGGTGGAGACATTGAAAAATGACTTCCTCCATCACGGGTATCCTGACCTGAATATTTATCTGGAACATATGAACCGCTATAGCAGTCTAGGCGGCCAAATTGTTGCGGCGAAGGGAAAGGTCAGTCGTTCGTGGCTGGCTTTCTGCTGGAACGTCGCTCTGGTTCCGACGCTGACGTTTGTCTGGAACTTCATCTTTCGCCTCGGATTCTTGGATGGACGCGAAGGGCTGTTGCTTCATCTTTACCACTCGGCCTACATCAGCTGGAAATATGCGAAAGCATGGCATATTGGAAGTGCGCCGTCAGAATTTAGTCTCTCTTCGCGACCTTAACGTGAACTGAAGTCACAGGACTGGATCGGGTAGCTGATCGAAAGAGATAAACCGCTAGTATGGTCATCAGGGGCTCGAGCGGATGGCGGAAGCGGGCCTGAACAGTAACGAAGTAATAAGTAAGTGGGAGAAGTACGAAAGCCCAGGCAAAGAGGTTGGCGCCTGGGATCCGGTGCTTTAGCGCGAGCGCAAGTCCTAGAAGTGCAGCGAGACTCACGAAGCTGTAGTTGAGAACACGGAAAGCTTCGTTCAGAACCCCTTTTTCAACCGGCTTTGGGACGCTGACCCAGTAGAAGTAGAAGCGCTTCAGCGCAAGCTCGAAGAAACGCAGTTTGTGCGTGCGGATGTGTTCGCGTGCAAGCTTGCCTTCACGCTGGACGTAGGCATACTCACCCATGCTTTTGTACTCGAGATAATCCGGGCAGACATCGCAGACAGGCACCCGAGTACCAACGGTGAATCCGTTATAGGAGTCAAGCACGGAGTCGTGCAGCTCCGCCCCAAGGTTTCCGCGAATCGGAATGAACGCATGAAAGACATTCTCATTGCGCACCATCCACGGGATGAGGCACGCAAGAAAAATAATTGCTGCAATGATGGATTTACCGATGGCAGGACCGAGTGCCCCCTTCTCCTTTGCAACCCCCAGCAACATCCAGATGCCACAGACTGGAAGAAAAAGAAGAATCGTCGAGTTGAGCAAAGCAATCATGCCCCAGAAAAGTCCGAACAGCGACCACCGGAGAGCGCTCTGAGGATTCGGTTCTGGGTGATCCTCTCCGATGCTTCGAACGCGCAGGGCAAGAACGATGGCAGCCGAGAAAAGCAAAGCGGTGAGGGCCATATCCCAGACCCAGTGAACGGCATACTGCATCGCCGCGGGATAGACAGCCCAGAGCCACGCGGACCATAACGCTATCTCCCGGGCCTGCCCCGTCTTCTGAAAGCATCGCGTGGCGATCTCATAGATGAGAGGGGCGGTCGCAGCGGAAAAGATGCTATTGATGGTGAGGATGACCCAAGCCGACTGTGCAGTGTAGACGCCGAAGATCTTGAAGACACCCGCAAGCAGCAGCGGATAGAGCGGCGGTACCCAGGCGGTCGGACCGGAGTGCCCAGTGAAGGGGTCTGCATAACCGAAGCCTGTAGCCAGGGCGCGTGCAATGCGGCCCATCTCCCAGCCGAACTGAAGATGATCCTCCGAAAGACGAATGCGGTAAGTATGCGCCAGCGTAATGTAAGCGACACGAAGCAGAAACCCAACCCAAAAAATGGACCACGGCGCGCGAAAGGGAGATTTTTTTTTTGCTGTCTGAAAACTTGTCATCCGTTGGTCCTAAGCTCAGCTGCGTCCGGCGCGAGGTTGGGCGAGGACGAGTCCGCGGGGCGTTGGTAGAAAGACGACGGAGAGAAGGCCTTCAGACTCCATTGATCTCGCCGCCTCACGGACGACCTTGTGGTGCGAACTGGCGTCGTGCATCAGGATGAGGCCGTCAGGGTTGATCTGAGGAATGAAGCGTTTGACCTCTTGTTCGCGAATCGGCATATCGGAGTCGGAGAAAAAAAGATCAATGCGGCCTTCAACCTTCATCTCGAGGCTGGACTGATTGCGCAGCTCAATCCATGGCTTCAGCGGAGACGTTTCGAGACGTTCTTTTGCGCGCGCATAGACGACCGGGTCGAACTCGCAACTGATAACCTTGCCGAAGCCGTTGCGCTCCAGGCCCCTCGCGATCCATTCAGTAGACACTCCCAGAAAAGAGCCAGTTTCAACCACCAGGCGCGGCTTGATGGTCGTCACAAGCGTCGCAAGGAACTCGAGAACCTCGAGTTCGGCAGTCATCGAATCGATCATGCTCCAATGCTCGGGATGGGGGCATTCTGGAGTGGCGCGGTGCGACTCAGGTTGAAGTGTACCGGCGGCGCGATCATGCTGGAGCATGATCTTATGTTCCTGTTTTAGTTTCTTACTGAATAATCCCATGGAAAACTCCTAATCTTCCATTATGAGGGATATCGATGGACCACGGAGTTCGCGCCAGAAACTCCACCTGATCTGCGAAATATATCTCGCTCGTCGGACGAAACCCTCCACGAAATGAAAAAATGTAGATAATGGCGAACGAGTGAACTGCCCTAGTTCCGATCGTTTTGGCCCTCGAACGAGCAAGTCAAACCGAACGGCAGACCAGGAGAAAAGAGCTGCATGAGCAAGACGTTCGTGGGGCAACTGATATCAGAAGCAATGGCGATGTTTCTTGTCATCGCGTTCGGCGACTCGGTCGCGGCAATGTACACGCTCTATAGCCCGAGCCCTTACCAGCAGGCGTATTGGGGGGTCTGCATCGCGTGGGGATTGGCCGTAACGATATCGATCTACACAACCGCATCGGTGAGTGGCTGCCACGGCAATCCTGCAGTCACACTCGCGCTCGCGGTGTACCGTGGATTCTCCTGGCGCAAGGTACTTCCATATTGCCTCGCGCAAATTATCGGAGCCTTTCTGGGCGCAGCGGTTGTGTATACGCTGTTCGCCCCTGTAATCGACAACTTCAACTTAACCAACCATCTCACTCGAGCTGCCGGCGGCGCTGCGGGAGTCTTTTTCACCCATCCGGGCCTAGCAGTTACGCCGATGCATGCCTTTGGCGACGAGATCATTCTCACCGCATTCCTGATCTTCGGTATCTTCGCGATCACCGAACAGTACAACGAGATGGCCCCCGGCGCCAACTTCGGAGCGTTGATGATCGGCTTCCTGGTCGCTCTCATTGGTGCATCGATGGGCTATCTGGAAGCATGGGCTCTGAACCCCGCACGCGACTTCGGACCCAGACTGTTCTGCTTTCTTACTGGCTGGGGTCCCGCAGCGCTGCCTTCGCCACAGAACTACTGGTGGATTCCGATTGTTGCGCCGCTATTGGGCGCACTGGTCGGAGGCGCGGCATATCAGTTTCTAATCCGGCCCTTTCTACCCGCTTGGCAAAAAGCCAGACTTGATGCAGCCAAGACATCGCATTCGATGCAATAAATCATCATTAGGGTCCTGAGCATCCAAGGAGACAAGATGAAGTACGTACTCTCGCTTGACCAGGGAACGACAAGCTCCCGCGCCATCCTCTTCGACCATGACGGGCAAATCGCGGGGACTGCTTCGCACGAATTTCCGCAGATCTATCCCAATAGCGGCTGGGTCGAACATGATCCTTTCGACATTCTCACCTCGCAGCTCAGTTCAGCGGTTGAAGTATTAGGCAAGGCGGGAGTCCGTCCAAGAGACGTCATCTCGCTCGGTATCACCAATCAGCGGGAGACTACGATCGTATGGGATCGCGAGACCGGCAAACCCGTTTACAACGCTATCGTCTGGCAGGACAGCCGTACCGGCGCCCTGATGAAGAAGCTCGCTGACGATGGGGTTGAAGAGACCGTTCGTCAGAAGACCGGACTTCTGCTGAGCCCGTACTTCTCCGCAAGCAAGGTCGCATGGATTCTCGAGAACGTCCCTGGAACTCGCGCTCGAGCCGAGGCAGGAAAACTCGCCTTCGGCACCGTCGATAGCTGGCTTGTGTGGAATCTAACCAGCGGAAAACGGCACATTACGGATCGCACAAACGCGTCGCGCACTCTGCTCTACAACATCGTTGAAGACAGATGGGACGACGATCTGCTGAAGCTCTTCAATATTCCAAAAAGCCTTTTACCCGAAGTCGTCTGGTCGAACGAAAAGGTCGGACTGGTGACGACCTCGCTGGGGCTTGGCGAAGTGGAGATCGCAGGCATCGCGGGTGATCAACAATCGGCGCTGTTCGGACAACTCTGCGTCTCTCCCGGCGATGCGAAAAACACCTACGGAACGGGTTGTTTTTTGCTGCAGCACGCAGGCAGCAGCTTCGCACTTTCAAGCCACCGCTTAATCACGACGTTGGCATGCAGCACGGAAAGAAAGTTGGCCTACGCCCTCGAAGGAAGCATCTTCATCGGTGGAGCTGTAGTCCAGTGGCTCCGCGACAATATGAAGTTTTTCCGCAAATCGTCCGAAGTCGAGGCAGTCGCCGCTTCAGTCCCCGATTCAGACGGAGTCGTCTTCGTACCTGCGTTTACAGGCCTCGGCGCTCCATATTGGGACGCGCAAGCAAGAGGCCTGATCATCGGTCTGCAACGAGGCACACAAATCGCACACATCGCCAGGGCTGCAGTAGAGAGTATTGCGTTTCAGGTCGCAGACGTTCTTCAGGTCATGGACTCCGATACAAAAGATCCATTCACGGAACTTCGTGTCGACGGAGGCGCCGCTGCCAACGACGATCTAATGCAATTTCAAGCAGACCTGCTTGGTGTACCGGTTCGTCGTCCTGCTGTTCTTGAAACGACTGCCCTCGGCGCCGCCTATCTAGCCGGTCTCTCCAGCGGATTCTGGAGTAGCATCGATGAGTTGAAGCTGCATCGCAAGGCTGACACCATCTTCGAGCCGAAGACCGACAAAAGGCAGATGCAAAAGCTACAGGAGAACTGGAGAGAAGCCGTCGAACGTTCTCGCCATTGGAACAAGGAGAGCAAATGAATCGCGATGAGATGGTAGCTCGTGTACGCAATCGAAAAAAGCCTTGGGACATTGTCGTGATCGGCGGTGGAGCGACAGGTGCGGGAGTTGCTGTCGACGCAGCGTCACGTGGTTACGACGTACTGCTCCTGGAGCGTGAAGACTTCGGCAAAGGGACTTCCAGCCGTGCCACGAAGTTGGTTCACGGTGGCGTCCGCTATCTCGAGCAAGGAAATGTCTCGCTCGTGATGGAGGCCCTGAAAGAGCGGGGCATCCTGCTCCGAAATGCGCCGCACATCGTGAAGGACCTGAAATTTATTGTCCCAAACTACTCATGGTGGGAAGCTCCGTTCTACGGGATTGGAATGAAGGTGTATGACTTTCTCGCGGGCAAATACAGCTTCGGTGCTTCCAAGGTGCTCTCTCTCGAAGAGACGCTCAAGCTCCTCCCAACCATCCGTCAGGACGGTCTGCGCGGTGGTGTGATGTATCACGATGGACAGTTCGATGACTCACGCCTCCTGATCAATCTGATGACGACCGCCGCCGAACACGGTGCGACCCTGTTGAACTATGCAGGTGTCGTTGAGTTGAAGAAGGATGACGGCGGCTTCATTCAAGGCGTAACAGCAGTAGACAGCGAAAGTGGAGAGCGTTTTGAAATCGCGGCCCGTTCAGTGGTGAATGCCACGGGCATCTTCACCGACGAAATCCGGCGACTCGCCGAGCCCACGGTTCAGCAGATGATGGTTCCCAGTCAGGGTATTCATCTCGTGTTCGACCGCTCCTTCTTAGTCGGCGACACGGCGCTCCTCGTGCCTCAGACTGATGACGGGCGTGTCCTCTTTGCCGTTCCCTGGCACAACCGAACTCTAGTTGGCACTACCGACACGCCGATCCAATCGGTCTCTTATGAACCGCTCCCTTTTGAAGAAGAGATCGAATTCGTTCTCGAGACCGCCGGTCGCTATCTCAGCCACAAGCCCACCCGCGAAGACATCCTTAGCGTGTATGTAGGGATCCGACCACTGGTTAAGGCCGCAGGAGCGGGCGACGGAAAAACCTCATCCCTCTCGCGCGACTACACGATTCACATCGACCACTCCGGTCTTCTCACGATAGTAGGAGGCAAATGGACAACCTATCGGCATATGGCAGAGGACTGCGTCGACCACGCCACCACTTTGGGTCGACTGGAAGAAAAGCCTTGTATCACGGCTACTATGCACATTCACGGCTATCATCAGCACCCTGAAGAACTCGGCAGTTTATCCGTGTACGGTGCAGATGCTGCAGCGATTCAACAACTAACCAAAGATAATCCTGAACTCGCCAAACCCTTGCATTCCGATCTGCCTTACATTGCGGCAGAGATCGTCTGGGCCGCGCGCAACGAGATGTCTCGCACCCTGGATGATGCATTGGCGCGCCGCACTCGTGCCCTCCTGTTGAACGCACGCGCTGCAATCCAGGTAGCGCCCGTGGTTGCGTCTCTACTCGCCGAAGAACTGGGAAAGGATGCTACCTGGGCCGCGGAGCAGGTGAAAACTTTTAGCGCGATGGCCGCTCAGTACATACCACAGGGTACAAAATATCCGACCACGCCCCCTGTGGTCTCAGCCTAGTAGTTGCAGGAGCCCGACCATTGTTTCAGCCTCAAACCTACGCGGTTGCTCTTTCGTTGATGCTCGTCACAATGGTCTGCTGGGGTTCGTGGGCCAACACAATGAAATTGTGCCCCGGCTACCGTCTGAAGCTGGGGAGAACTGCATCGTGATCACCCCGGGCGCCAATGCACTGCTGGCCCAAAGATTGGATGCGAACATCGAGATCCTGAGAGACGCGGGGATAGTTCTAACTCAACTGGAGATTCCGACCGAGACGGTCCAGCATCTCGCGACGATCTGCGAGCGCGAGAGCTTGCCGTTGATGCTCGATCCGGCGCCTGCGAAGCAATTGCCAGAGGGACTTCTAGACAAACTGAGTTGGTTTACCCTGAACAAAACCGAGGCCAAATTTTTCAGCGGAGACAAAGCGGCAAGAGCCCGAGGTGATGGCGCAAACTTTATTGGCCAAGGGTGTTAGAGGAGTAGTCCTCAAGCTGGGATCTCGTGGCGCATATCTTGCATCGGCCGACGGATCAGGTGCTCCCCTGGAACCCTTCACAGTTCACGCCGTGGATACAACGGCTGCGGGAGACGCTTTCAATGGTGCGTTCGCGACGGCTCTGATGATGAAGAAAGACCCGATCGAAAGCGCACGCTTCGCATCCACCGCTGCAGCGCTTTCAGTCACGCGGCAACGAGCTCAAACCTCTATGCCGCAAATGGTCGAAGTGAAACAGATGTTGGCGGACATCGGAGAAAACAAATCAAGGACGAAGAGAAAAATAAATGGCGGAGAGTGAGGGATTCGAACCCCCGATAGACTTACGCCTATGTCTGATTTCGAGTCAGGTGCATTCAACCGGGCTCTGCCAACTCTCCGCATTTTTATCAATCACCTGGACCACTCTTCAGCTTGACCGAAGCAGCGATACCAGATGTGATGTTAATTCCAGTCTGAGGAAACTGTAACTAACCTATCGACGGCAGCTGCGTTACCAGCAGTCGCAAGATCCGAATGGCGCACATCCGTTGATAGTGACTTGTGACCGGGTAGTCTTCCGATGATTCGAAAACCCTCCCCGGCTATGACAAGTCTACCGGCAAACGTGTATCTGGTGCAATGCCATCTATCGTCGCCGATCCAAGCGTCTATGAAGCAGTTTGATCCCGAGCGAAGCGATCTGCAACGCCCTCCGCGAATTATCCTAGACGCAAGCACAGAAAATCATCTTCGAGGTAAGGGTTTGTTCGCAGAGTCAGCACAAAACGCCGCGGCATGGACCTCCGACCTCAAACTCTGGCTGAGCGAGCTTGCCGTGAACTCCGGCTTCGACAATGCCGGAGTAGCAGCCGTCGCTTCCTCCAATCCCGAAACCACCGAGCAGCCTCTCGACGCGAATCGATTCGAAGCCTGGATCGCAGCCGGCCGAGCCGGTGAGATGGATTATCTCAAGCGCCGCAACGAGCAAGGAGTTCTGCTACGAAGCGACATCCGGATCGCGATGCCCTGGGCGCGATCAGTCATCGTCTGCGCCCTGAACTATAACGTAGCCGCCCCGCTATCCATCGACCAATCCGAACCCGGTACCGGATGGATCGCTCGCTATGCATGGAGCGGACGCACCACTTCCCCAGACACCGACGACCTAATCCCCACCGACTATCACGACGAACTCCTGACTCGCCTCCGCAAAATCGACTCCCACCTTCAAGAGCGCTTCGCCTGCCAGACACGCTGTTACGTCGATACCGGCCCCCTCGTCGAACGCGCCGCTGCTGCGAAGGCCGGCATAGGCTGGATCGGCAAGAACACCTGCGTCCTCGATCAAAAACTAGGTTCATGGCTTCTCCTCGGCGTCATCGTCACCTCGATTCCCGTGTCGTCCGAGCTCGCGGTCGAACTCCCTGCGGACCGCTGCGGAAGCTGCACCCGCTGCATCGACGCCTGCCCCACAAACGCACTGGTGGCGCCGCGCGAGATGGACGCATCGCGCTGCATCGCCTATCTCACAATCGAAAAAAAGGGCGTCATCGCAGAAGAGTTGCGCGAACCCATGGGCCGCCAGGTCTTCGGATGTGATATCTGCCAGGACGTCTGTCCCTGGAACCGCCGCGCTCCAACCTCACAAAACGAGGGCATGCTCGCACGAAAAGAGTTGATCAATCCCCCCTTGGCATGGCTCGCAGAGATGGACTCCGCCGCATTCAAGCAGTGGTTCAAAGGCTCGCCCCTCGAACGAACTCGTATGAAGCGACTGCACCGCAACGTCGCCATCGCAATGGGAAACAGTGGCGAAACCCAGTTCATCCCCCAACTCCAGCAATGGGGCGCCGCCGATGATCCCGTCCTCGCCGAGTCATCCCAGTGGGCCCTGGCCCGTATCCACACCCTTACAACCACCCCAAACGACCCGCAAATATAAGCAAAGATTACCCACCACCAAAGCAGACACCCTCTGCTAGCATCGGAGTGCGTCACCGGTCGCCCCTTGCCGGCTATTGCATCGAACTCTCCTATGTCATCTATTCTCCCTGCTAAACACGAAGCGCACGAGTCTTCAAAAACAGACCAACACGATCTGCCGCCTAAGCCGATTGAAGACGTCGCTCCAGTCGTTCGCGGGTACGGTTTGGCAGCGCAGATCTCCGCCCTGGCCCGCTATATGGCACGGACGGAGGTCCACACTTACGCGTTCAGCGTTGCTGCGAACGTGATCCTTTCGCTCTTCCCCTTCATCGTGCTGCTCTTGACCCTGTGCCGCAGCGTCTTTCACTCCCGTTCCATGGAGGCAATCGTCGGCGACATGATGAAGAATCTCCTGCCGGTCGGCCAGGACTTCGTCATGCGAAACATGCAACTGCTGGCCCACCCTCACAAAGGAACCCAGCTCTTTTCGTTGGTCATGTTGCTCATCACCTCCACGGGCGTATTTCTCCCTCTGGAGGTAGCGTTAAACAGAGTCTGGGGAGTTCGCCAGAACCGAAACTACCTCCACAATCAGGCCGTATCTCTGGGCCTCGCATTCGCGGTTGGCGTCCTGGCCATGGCGTCTGTCGCCTCCACCGCAAGCCAGCAGACAATTCTCTCTTGGCTCTTCTTCGGCCATACCGAAAACGTCGTCTATCAATTCGTCTCCTACGGCTTTCTTAAGCTCTGCGCTGGGCTTGCAAGCATCCTGCTCTTCTTTCTAATCTATTGGGTATTGCCCTACAGAAAGATTCCGGCGCGCGCCGTCCTTCCAACAGCCATCGTCATTGGTCTGCTCTGGCAGGCGGCCAAGTATCTCTATATCAGGGCGCTCCCATGGCTGGACTTTCAGTCCGTCTACGGGCCGTTCTATATTTCGGTAGGGTTGATGATGTGGGCGTTCCTCTCCGGTCTGCTCTTGCTGGCTGGGGCGCACTTTTCTGCGACACGTTATACCTTGAAGCTGGCAAGGCAAGCGGAACTGGAGGCGGCAAACGATGCAAGACGCGAATAGCCCTACCGGGCCACGCGTTCTCACCCAGCTCAGAGAGCGAATTCCGACGGGACTTGCCGGCGCCGCGGTCTGGCTTGGGCTGTGGTTCTGCGTATTGTTTATCCGCCACTTATTCTCAGGTGGTTTCAGAACCTTTCTAGGGATCCTACAGTTCTTTGTCGGAATCGCCCTGGTCTCCGTCGCTATCCCCCTCACCTGGCAACTCATTCGAAAGCATCTCCTCTGGAGCCTGCGCAACAAGCTGATCCTCACCTACCTCCTCATCGGTCTTGCTCCGGTGATCCTGTTTCTCACCCTGGTGGGCGTCTTGGCCTACGTGGCCGCAGGACAATTTGCCATTCACCTCACAGACTCCCGAATGCAGGCGGAGTTGATCCAGATGAGAAACGAGACCGGCCATCGCGCCGAACTCGCTACCGCGCTCGTCGCCGAACGCCCGAAGGATAGTCCGCAGCAGATTGGCAGCGAGGTCCAGAACTTGGAACAGGCTGGAGAGGTCGCACGACTCGACATGCCTCGCTTAAGATTGCATCGCGAAACCCGCGTCTTCCTCAACGGCGCCGCGGTCGACATAGGCCCAACACGCGGCAAAGCTCCCTTCGGCCTTCCACCCTGGGCGACCGAAGTGCCCGGAGGCGAGTTCTCGGGTCTCGTACTCGACGGACGTGACCTCTATCTCGTGACTTTTCATCAGAAACGATGGAACGACGGACGCATCTTCACTCTCATGTCGAGCCTGCCAGTGGACAGCGCCGTTCTCAAACTAATCTCGGAAGGTCTAGGACAGGCAAGCCTGCTGCCCCAACGGGCCGGAAGAACCGCGAATGAAATCAGCAGAGAAAACAATGCGGGAACGCCCGCTCCCTCCCAGAAATCACGTCAGAAGGTCAGATTTGCGGTCGGATCCGATGGGATCGATGCCGGATCGGAATGGATCGTCGGCGGAACCGAGCCGCCTCCGGTCAATGTCGCGGACACCCGCGTCAGCTTTACCTCCACCGAACCGATCACAGACTGGGACTCCGGAGAGAAAGACAATGTTCTCATCGCAGTTTCGTCCCGGCCGTCTCTCCTCTATAACCAGCTATTCGGCTCCTCGTTAGGCGGAATCGTAACCAGCGTTCTGCGCATCGCAATCGTCCTCCTCTGTGTGCTCTTTGCCCTCATTGAGCTGCTTGCCCTGTGGATGGCCATCCGCCTCAGCCGCTCCATCACCTCGTCCGTGGCTGATCTCTATAGCGCCACAGAACACATCGACCGAGGCGACTTCGACTACCGTATCGGCGTCAAGAGTGACGATCAGCTCGCCGAACTAAGCAGCTCCTTCAACACCATGTCCGGATCCCTGCAACGTCTTCTCGAAGAACAAAAGGAGAAGGAGCGTCTGCAGAACGAGATCTCCATCGCGCAGGAGGTTCAGGCCAATCTCTTCCCGCTGCACGCGCACGGAATCGAGACACTCGATCTGCACGGAGTATGCCGCCCCGCCCGCTCCGTAAGCGGCGATTACTACGACTTTCTCGTCTTCCACGAAGAAGCACATTCAGGCATGGTGAATCGCCGCGAAACTGGCGTGGGCATCGCCATCGGCGACATCAGTGGCAAGGGAATCTCGGCCGCCCTGCTCATGGCAACCCTCCACTCGGCCGTGCGCGCCTACCGCTTCGCGAGTGAGGAGCTTGTCTACAGTGAATCCAGCGTGGCCGGGCTCACAGCCAGCAGGGAAGGACGCGGCGGTGATTGCGACGAACTATTCCAGTCACCAGGACGCATTCTCTCCCTCCTCAACCGCCACCTGTACCGCAGTACACAGCCCGAAAAGTACGCAACTTTGTTTCTCGCCCACTACGACGCTGCCTCCGCCATCCTCACCTATTCCAACGCAGGACAGCTCCCACCCCTCGTCCTGAGCCGGGACGGACACATCCGACGGCTCGATAAAGGGGGAACCGTCGTTGGGCTCATGGATGGCATGCAGTACGAGGAGGACCGATTCCAAATGAAGTCGGGAGATATTCTCGTCGCCTACTCAGACGGCGTCACCGAACCTGAGAACGACTTCGGCGAGTTCGGCGAAGAACGCATGATGGAGGTAGTCGCCCGCTACCGCGATCAACCTCTCCACGTCATATCCAGCCAGGTCATGCTAGCCCTCGACGCCTGGATCGGCGCTGACGAACAGCCCGACGACATCACCCTTGTACTAGCCCGTCAGGTCTGACAATTTCAATCGTACGAGGACAGTATTAGAGGAGTAGCCTTCATCCTGACCCTGAGCGTAGCCGAAGGGAAGGATCCCTGCATTCTGTCGCCGCACATCCGAGCAAGCGTGCAGCAATCAACCTCGAAAATAAATTTGAAAAATGTGGCGCATTTTTCAACGCCCAAAAGCACGCTGCCAGAACACCACATACACCACGCGTCCCACCACGATCACACCATCAAAACACCACAACCAAACACGCACTTTTCACAAAACACCCCTCAAAAACCCAGCAAAATAGCGAAAATATCCGACTCCACCACGCCGGAAATTTTTTCTCGCAAATTGCTATTTTTCCTGAAGAGCTTTAACCACAATGTCGTTAGGAGAGATCCCAGCCGGCAGAATCGTAAAGAGCGCTGGCCCCTGCTTTCCTTCTGTTCGAATCACCGCAACATCCCCGGAATGCGTATCCGCAGCCAGCAAAAGATGCTCATCCTCCGAAAATGCAAGAGCATCCGGCCCGGACCCAGTACGAACACTGCCAGCCAGCTTCCCATCGTCAATGCTGTAAAGCCCAATAGAATCGGCCCCTGAGTTCGCTATCCACAGCATACTGTTATCGCGACTCACAATACCCCGCACCGGCTTTGTACCAATCGGATAAGTCCCCCCAACTTCATTGGTCCAGGTGGAGATCTCGGAGAAGCTATCGGAGTCAGAATTAGAAACAAAAATCTCACCGCCATCCGGCTTCATCGCAAGATGAACCGGCGTCTTCCCAACATCCAGCAACACAAGCATGCGGTCCGTTGTAAGCGAAGGGTTTTGTTTGGCCGCCCACGATCCAGGCTCTGCCGCCAGACCCAACGCCATCACCTGATGCCCTGTGGAGCAGGCCACGAACGCCTTTGAAGAGTCGGGCAAAATCACCGTGTCCGCTGCTCCCGGACAGCCGGAAAAGGTCGAGCGCAGATGTGTAACTGAAGCAGGTGTCGGGGACCCCGCGCTATAGGGAATCACATCGAAAATGGACACGCTGCTGCTACCGTGATTGGTGACCACGAGAGTGCGGCCATCAGGCGAGATATGCGCCTGAACGGGTTGTTCCCCAGCTCCCGCAACCGATATTTCGCGCCTGAGGTCAAGGTCAACGATGCTGACATTGTTCGAGCCGTAGTTGGTAACGTAAGCACGGTGTCCGCCGGGTTCAACAGTGATAAAGGATGGCCGGCGACGGACCGCGATCGTCGCAACGACGCGATTTGCTTCGGCGTTGATCACTGAAATCGTGCCCGATTGAGCATTGACGACGTACACCTCATTTCGGGTTGGATTGACGGCAATGCTCGTTGGATTTGTACCCACCTGGAGCGTGCGATCCTGACGAAGGTAGACAAGATCAAGCACGGTCACCGTATTCGATCCCCCATTGCTGACGTATGCGTACTCGCGATAGCCCGCTGGAACGTCAGGAAAACGGCTCCTATGGCAGCCGGAGAGGCCGAGGAGGATCGCAAATGTTGCGACGATTGGGAAACGAAATGAAGAGCGGTGAGGCGTTGGCACTGTTCGGAGTCTATCGAGGTGGTGCAAAGGCAGCAAGAGGAAGCGCGATCGAAGAATTTAAACTACGTCTCCGAAACTTTTACGCGTCATCCGGTGTTTATGTGATCGATGCTGATGGTCGATAGCATCACGTGCAATTCCTACTCGGACAACGAAGCTGCGGTCCCCCTGCGGCTTCGTTGATTTTTTAGCGGTGAACTCGCCGCACATGAACCCAATTCCAGGCAGTCCACGCGAAGTATCCACCTTGAATA
>CAZZZG010000024.1:0-10041 GCA_964658525.1 uncultured Edaphobacter sp. | reverse complement strand
CGAAGAGCAAATGCCGGTGTTGCATGGTGCTCAGGTCGAAAAAAGAACGCCAAGTCATTGAGGAATCTCCAAAGAAGCTTCGATGGCCTGCAGGGCGGCTTCCTGCTCTGCAAACTGGCGACGGCGCTCGAGAGCGAAACGGAATAGGACGATACAAATGCCCCATATCGTCCAGCCTGCCAAGTTCCAATAAAAGGCAGGAAGCATCGAGGGGTCAACGCCAGAATCGGGGCCACCACCAAAGACGGGGGAAGGGTGTTGGGTGCGCCACCATCGGATGGACATATACACAATGGGAACGTCAACTGCGGCAAAGACGGAAAGGACGGCCGCTAGGGTGTGCGTCTGGCCTGTAGAGGAGAACCGACGGAGCATTAGATAACTGACGTACAGAAGCCACAACAATAGCATGCTGGTTAGGCGGGGATCCCACGTCCACCAGATGCCCCATACCGCACGTGCCCAGAGCATGCCCGTAAGCAGACAGATGCTCGAATAGACCACGGTAACTTCTGCACTGGCAAGAGCCAGGGCGTCCGCCGTAAGAGCCTTCAGAGGCTCTCGACGTCGCCAGTAAAGGTAGAAGAGAGAGGCCGCGAAGTTGATGTAAGGGAAGATCAGACTCAACATCGCTATCGGCACGTGGTAATAGAAGATGCGTCCGACGTTACCTTGTGCTGCGTCAGTTGGGACCAGGAAGATGGCTTGGCGGAAGCCGAAAGCAAGCACAGCGATGCTGATCCCGAACCAGAGCCAGGCGACATTGCGGAGAGTTGGGGTGCGCTGCTCCATTGACCTAGTTTATCCCGAATGTGGTCATTCGGCGTTGAGAACGGTCTCGAAGAGCAGAATACAGACCGTGGTGAAGATGATGTCATAGCCGAGCAGTTGCTTGATCCAGGTGCCGATCTGGATAGGGTCCAGGTCGGCGGTCAGGACGCCGGTAGTGGCTTGGACCATGGCCAGCAGAGCCGGGAGGGAGATGGGAAGGAGCAGGAGCGGGAGCAGGAGTTCGCGGTTTCGAGCACGAAGTCCAAGTGCGGCGAAGAAGGTGCCGTTGACGACCAAAGCCCAGGTGCCGAGCGGGAGGATCAAACCAAGGAGCCAGACGTTGCCGAGGGCGTGGAGATTGAAAAATACGATGAAAATTGGCGCCAGCACCGCCTCCACGACGAGGACGAAAAGCATGTTGGCGAGGGCTTTGCCGAGGAAGAGGGCGGAGGCGGGGGAGGGGGCCATGCGCTGGGCTTCGAGGACGTTGTTGCGCTGCTCGCGTGCCCAGGATTGGTTGAGGGCAGTGATGGAGGCGAAGAGGAGGGCCACCCATAGGATGCCACCGGAGATCTGGCGGGTCATGGTGGGGTAGCTGGTGGGGTCGAAGGCGAGGCCGAAGACTACGACTACCAGCAGGGCGAAGAAGAGCATGCCATTGATTGAGTCGCGGGAGCGCCACTCGAGGCGGAGGTCTTTGCGGAGGTGGTCCCAGACGTGGCGGAGATACTTCATGCCTTCGCATGGTCCTTGGTGAGATCGGCGAGGGTTGCGTCAGCGGCGCGGAGGTAGTCGGAAGGAGCAAGGAGGATCTGGAGACCTCGCTGGCCAGCGGAGACGGAGATCTGATCGAAGAGCTCGATGGTCTCGTCGGCGAAGGCAGGGAAGGTTTTTTTCGCTCCCATCACTGTGACTCCTCCGCGGATGTAGCCCGTGAGCGGCTCTACTTCTTTGAGGGAGGCTAATTCTGTTTTCTTTGCTTTGGCGGCTTGGGCTAGTTTTTTGAGATCCAGTTCGGCGTCGCCGGGGATGACCGCGAAGATGTGTTCGCCTGTGTTGGTGTGGGCGAGGAGGGTTTTGAAGACCTGCTCGGGGGGCAGGCCTATCTTGCGGGCGACTGAGATCGCGGTGAGGTCTTCGGGGTCGACTTCGTAGGTGCGCAGCTCGTAGGGGATGCCGAGGGTGTCGAGGAGGCGGGCGGCGTTGGTTTTGGTGGCGGCGGGGGGCTTCACCCGTGGGCCTCGGTGTGGGAGTCTACGATCTCGCCGTTGCGCATGGTGAGGGTGCGGGTGGCGAGGGGTTCTGCGAGGGCGGATTGGTGGGTGGTGAGGATGATGGTGCGGGCGCCCATGACTCCGTTGACGGGAGCTACGGGCCAGGTGCGGAAGTCGGCGAGGAGCTCGACCATGTGACGGGCGGAGGCGGCGTCCAGGTTGGAGAAGGGCTCGTCGAGCAGGAGAACCTCGGGGTCAGTCTGGAGAACACGGGCGAGGGAGGTGCGCTGGCGCATGCCCTGAGAGTATTGTCCTACGGGACGGTCGAGCTTGGGGTCGAGGCCTACAGCGCGGAGAGCCATCTCGGGGTTGCCGACGCAGGCGCAGCCGCCGTCGCGGTGGAGTGAGGAGAAGTAGTTGAGATTCTCCATCGCGGTGAGCTCGTCGTAGAGCATGGGCGAGTGGCTCATGTAGGCCACGCGGCGGCGTTGCTGGTGCGGGGATTCGGAGAAGACGGTGACGCGGCCGCGAGTGGGGGTGATGAGGCCTGCGATCATGCGAAGGAGAGTGGATTTTCCAGCGCCGTTTTCGCCGAGGATGATGGTGCAGGAGCCGGTGCAGAAGCTGGCGGTGATGTTGCGGAGCGCGGCGAAGCGGCCATAGATCTTAGAGACGGAGTCGAGCGAGATGCAGTCCGTGCTGGCGGCGGATGGAGGAGCACTGATGCGAGTTGTCTCTGCCGTCTGCGTCATATCTTTGCGTTCGCGTTATTTGGTTGCAGGCAGTGTGGCGGCAGCGGTTGTGGCTGGGGTTGCGGAGGCTGCGGCCGGTGCGTACTTCGAGGCGCATTTGGCCTGTAGCTGTGTGGCGTGGAAGACGCCGTCGCGGCTATAGGTGCCGACGGCGAGGGCCTGGGCGTCGTCCTTGAAGGTGTCGGGTGGCGGCTCGGAGCCCTGGTAGACGACGGAGAGTTTGCGGCCTTGCTCGAGGAGATCGAAGGTGGCGTTGGTGCCTACGCGGTGGATGCTGCCTGGGGCTACGTTCCCGGCTACGCGAAGATGACGGGTGTAAGCCTTGTTTCCCATGCCCTGCAGCTCGCCGATGGTGACGTAGTAGCTCTTATTGTCGCGTCCGCCGGTAAAAGACAGGTAGGCGATGGTGGCCACGATGATGACCGTGGCTACGACGAATTTGATCGGGCTTTTCTGAGTTGCGTTTGCCATGTTGTTCGTCTTTCAGTCTACGGTTCGGGGTTGGATTTGGGTAGCGACCGTTTGTGGGATACCCCCCTCCCCCCCTTGTGGGTATCTTGCGCGTAAGTTGCTTAGAATGATTAGCTTACAGGCGGGATGTGTCTGTAAAATATTCTATCCAAAGGACTTGCGTGCAAAATACTTGTTTTGTTGTAGTTACGAGATCAACGCACCGTGTGCGTTTCGCGCGGCGTTAATTTGGTTCCTTCTTCTATTTTAGACGTTTGACGAAGGGAATACGCCACGACAAAAGCCGCTCTGGGCGCTGGTTTTCGCATGGGAGGGGCTTGACAGGATTTTGACAAAACTTTTTCGAGAGGTCGAATTATTTGACCGTTCAAAGGGGTATTCGCGATATGGTTCGCCCATGAGTAAAAGGGCAATCCTGGTTGTCTGCGGGTTGATGTTGTTTTCGGTCTCGTCTCTTTCGGTGGCGCATGGCGGACCAGAAGCGCAGAACGGCACTCGCTCGGACAGTTCGGCATTCGATCGTTACACCGGCTGCAGGTTCAGCGATGGGTTATCGGTCGTGGAGACATCGCCGCTTGCGCCGGGTATTCACGAGCGCACGGTTCCGACCTCGAAGGGGCCGAAGCAGGTGGGGATGGTGGAGGGGCGAAGGGTGATGTTCGCTTATCGAGGGAAGGACTTCTACGCGAACGTGAAGGTGGAGATTCTGCCGGAGAAGGACTATGCGGAGACGCGACAGACTCTGGTCGATAACTTCGACTACATGCTGGCGACGAGTAAAGACAGCACGAGGAACTATGAGTTGAAGCCGAAGCTCAATGGTCTCGATGTTCGTGGGTTGGATAAAGACAAGCTGGAAGGTGGTGTCTTAGGCATCTATGTGCTGTTGAACGATGCTTCTAGGATGGTGAGTACGATTTATTTTTTGAATCAGGAGCCGAAGGACCGGAGCTTTCAGACGATTGAAGAATATCGCGTGGCCAGAGATAGATTTCTTTCGACCTATGTAGCTTGTGTTGGGGCGAAACACTAAGCGTCGAACGAACTCACTTTTTGAAGGGCTGACTCGCTGAGTTGCGAGACAGCCCTGCGGTTGGTGAAGATGGTTTTATTTGGTGGACGCGGCGGCCTTCTCGATGAGAGCGGCGACGGGTGCGGGATGCGACAGCATGGCTACGTGGCTGGAAGGGAGCGTGATGGTCTCTGCATGAATCGCCTTGGCCATGGCGCGCTCGGCGTCAGGCGGGATCATGCGATCGTTTGCCGAGACAACGTACCAGGAGGGCTTGTGATGCCAGGCTGCGGTGGTGATGGTTCCACCCAGCACTTTGGCGTTGGTTGGTCCCTGGGTGGCGGTGATCTCCGCTTTTTCTGCAGGGGTGAGGTCCTGAGCAAAGTCCTCGGAGACACCTTTGGGGGTTAGCTTGAGAAAGCCTTGTGGGTCTGGGCGAAGCTCTGCGATGCCCGGAGGTGGTGCTCCGCCCTGACTCAACTGATTGATGGATCCGTTGTCGCCGGGTGCGAAGGCGGCGACGTAGACGAGGCCGGAGACCTTGGGGTCATTGCCTGCTTCGGTGATGACGACTCCGCCATAGGAATGGCCGACGAGAAGCACCGGTCCATCTTCAAGGGCGATCGCGCGTTTGACGGTGGCGACATCGTCTTCGAGTGAGGTGAGGGGAAGCTCCACGGCGACGACATTCAGACCTTTGGCTTCGAGGAGAGGAATGACCTTGGACCAGCTCGAGCCGTTGGCCCAAGCACCGTGCACGAGGATCACGTTGTGGGTGGGGCCAGTTGATGGGGTTTGGGCTGGGCTGGGTGTAGCTGCCGCGGAAAAGAGGAGCGCGGCGGTGAGGGTGGATAAGAAGCGGAACTTCATAGTTGTCCTTTCGAGTTGGGGTGCATCAGAAGTAGACTACCTTCTAGTTGGTAGACTATTGGTAGACTACTCGAAAAGCAGAAAGATTTTGTCAGCGCCTGTCCATTGTTGCCTAGATTTTAGAGTTTGCGGCGAGTCTGCGCAGGGAGCCCTGCATGACCAATTTATAGACTTTGCTCGTCCCGTAGGTGCGGGCAGAGACCATGGCACCGTTGATCAACGCAATGAATGTCTCGGCCTCAGTCGAGGCTGGTTGTTCCAGCCGGATGATGCCTTTGGAGAGGCCTTCTTCCATGGTTTCCTGGACCCACACTTTGAGTTCGCGGAAGTAACGTTTGACTTCAAGCTTTACTTCTTCCGGAAGCGAGGGAAGTTCGGCGCCTAACAGGGCGGCGATGCAGATGGGCTCGGTTTTATCGCGAATGCATTTCTCCCAGTAGAGAACGTAGGCTTCGAGACGCTTGAGCGGGCTGTCAACGTGCTGGGTGAGATCGCTGAGGGCTGCGTTGAGTTTGTTGCGATGCCGCTTGAGGACGGTGGTGACCAGAATCTCTTTGGTGGGAAAGTGGTGATGGATGCTTGGCTTCCGGATTTTGACCATCTCTGCGATATCCGCATAACTGAACGCCGAGTAGCCGCGGTCGGCGAGGAGGGCGTGAGCCGCTTCGAGGATTCGGTCTGCGGTATCACCCTGCACGGCGGGATACTACCAACTGGTAGGCATCGATGCAACTAAAAGAAAGTGGAGGGTGGCTCTGCTCTATTTCTCATGGGGTTGGTTGGAGTAAGGTTGCGGTGGGGGCAATGATGAGCGAGCTTTTGGATTTGGCAGTGAGAGCACATGGTGGACTTGAACGTTGGAACAAGGTTAAGTCGGTGAAGGTCGCCGCTTCGATTGGTGGTGGGCTTTGGTATGTGAAGGGAAAGCTTGACTATCTGAAGAACGTCGTCGTGACATGCGACGCGAGGGTTGAACGATTGGTGATGGATTTTCCGGGGCAGGATAAGCGGTCTGTGTTTGAGCCGGAGCGAATCGTAATGGAGAAAGCGGACGGGACGTTGATCGAGGCTCGCGATGATCCGGAGAAGGCCTTTGAGGGGGATCAGCGAGAGAAGCCGTGGGACGATATTCAAGTCGCATACTTCAGCGGGGAAGCGTTGTGGACTTACTTGACTACTCCTTTTCTCTATACGTATGCAGGTTTTGAGAGCGAAGAGATCGCGTCGATTGAGGTAGAGGGTGAGACGTGGAGGCGGCTGAAGGTTAGCTTTCCGGATTATGTGAAGAGCCATACGCGAGAGCAGATTTCGTGCTTCGGGCCTGATGGTCTGTTGCGGCGACACGACTATACGGTCGATGTTCTGGGGGGTGCGACGGGACTTAATTATGCCTCGGAGTATCGGAGTGTTGATGGGATTGTCTTTCCGACGAAACGACGGGTGTATGCGTACGAAGGGGACTACCAGGTGGTGAAGGAACCTCTGCTGGTTGCGATTGATATGGGCGAGATCACACTCAATTTCTGAGTGACATTTACAATCGCAGCGATGAGCGGATCAAACGAACGCGTGTTGGATCTGGTCGGGTGGCGTGCTTGCCTATGGGCGATCTTCACAGGTGGTTTGTGCGCTGCGAGTTTGCTTGGACTTTCGGTGACGGTGGCTGCGCAGGTAGCTCCGAAAGAGGTGCAGACGAGGCATCCGGACTTGGAGAGCGTGGAAGGGTTGGTGGGGGTTTCGTCGGAGGTTTCGCGACTGAAGGAACTTGCAAGGAGTCGCGGTTCTGCAGGTGGCCATGTCGATCGGTGGGAGATTCTCTGGCTGCACCAGCACATCTCAGAGCGGATTATGGCTGCGTCGCTGCAGGTGGATGCGACGATTGCGCAGATCGACAATGAGATTTCCATTGCGGATGAGGTGCACGGATATCTTTCGGACCGTCGTGACAGAACGGTGAACCGCTCGAATCTGCTAGGCATTCTGCTGGGCGGAGGGCTTAGCGCGACGAGCTCCGTGTTACAGCTTTCAACGAATCTGGATACGGCTTCGTCTGCGCTCGACATTGCTGGTGGTTCGGCTTCGGTGGGCTTTGCGTTGATGGGGATTCATGCGCAGAAGGGAGGAAGCGCGCCGTTCGATTTCAACTCGAACATGCTTGCGGAGTTTTTTGACCGACCTACGTTGCCGACGAGTCAGTATCCTGCGACTGTGTGGGCATTTTTGAACGAGCCTTCGCCGACCAGTCCTGAACATCTGACGCGCAAGGCACAGTTGCTGAAGACGTGGGTGGTAGTGCAGCGGCTCGGGTCTTTGTCGAATACGGACAAGATTGCCCGGGTGACGAGTGAGCCTTCGGAGATGTTAAAACTGAGCATCGACGACCTGGAGGACAGGGCAGCGATGCTGCAGGATGTTAGGGCGAGGATCTCGTTTTTGAAGAGGGATCTAGGAAACCTGTTGGCTTCCTTGCCTGAAGTGGATGAATCGGCCTTTGTGCCTGCGGCGGCGAAGCCTTAATGGTTGGTTTGCGATAGGCCCGTCAAACGTCGTGGAAAAAAATCAGGCTGAGATCCCAACCTAAAGGGAACTCAGCCGAGTGGAAGTTGACGGCGATGAAATGCTCGCCGTCTAGACGTGGGTGGGGACAGCGCTCGTTGTATTGGCGTCTACGTTGACGGCGGCGGTATTGACGCCGTCTGCGATGGAGGTGAGGAGTTCGTCCGCGTTTTTCTCTTCGTCGAGGATGCCGTCGAGGATGTCGGCTGCGTCGTCTTCACCCAGGAGTTCGGCCCAGGTGCGGAGGGTGCCGTAGACCGCGATCTCGTGGTGCTCGACCTGTTGGGCGCTGGCGATGAGAGTGATGTCGCGGATGGTGGTGTCCGCTGCGTCCTTGATGTTGTCTTCGGCTTCGGTGACGAGCGCGGAGATGGCTTTGCAGGTGGAGGTATCGGCTTCGCCGTTGTTGACGTCGCGGAGAAGAGCCTCGACCTTGGCGAGGTGACCCTGGGTTTCGGTGAGGTGGTTGTTGAAGGCGGAGGCGAGTTGGGGGTCGGTCGCTTTTTCAATCATGGTGGGCAGAGCTTTGGTGATCTTCTGCTCCATGTCGAGCGCCTTCTTGAGGTTGGCGATGTAGAGGGTGCGTAGATCTTCGATGTTTTCAGAAAAAAACTTCATGGGGAGGTTCTCCTTGGGAAAATTTGCGCGGTTTACTATCGGCGTGGAATACGCCGTGTGGGGCTGCGTTGGATGTGGTGAGAGCGGCGAACGTTCAGGCTGGGGCGCTCACGGTCGTTTTGCTTCTGGTGGTTGGATGCGGTGGTCTGGGGATGGTTGGCTGCGTGACGAATGGCTGCACAGGGATTGATGCGCTGCGAAAAAGATTTGGCGTAATGAAGACGTTGTGTGAATTTCAGCGAGAGGAAGTGCGAGAACGTAAGAAGCTTCTTCGTCTCCGCTGCGGAACCGCAGGCGGACGGTGCGGGAACAAAGTACGGACCAAAGCGGCTTCGCGTGCATCGTATACTTACTCGATAACACTGCAAGACGGGCGGGAGAGATATGAGCGAAAACGGGAACGGCGCAGCTTCAAACGGCAACGGTAATGGGGCGCATTCGCACGGTAACGACTACAAGGTGCCGACGGGGCGTGCGGAGTGGATCGTGAAGCGTAAGGCCGAGGCGGCGCGGACTGGCGACACGAATATGAGCCAGATGCACTTTGCGCGTAAGGGCATGATCACCGAAGAGATGGCTTATGTCGCTCAGCGGGAGAAGATTGCGGCGGAGCTGGTGCGGAGTGAGGTGGCGAAGGGGACGATGATCATCCCTGCGAACATCAACCACGTGGAGCTGGAGCCGATGGCGATTGGGGTGGAGTCGCTGTGCAAGATCAATGCGAATATCGGGAACTCGGCGCTGGTGTCGAATGTGGATGAGGAGCTGCGGAAGCTGCATACGGCGGTGCACTTTGGCGCGGATACGGTGATGGACCTGTCCACTGGTGGGGATATCCCGATGATTCGGGAGAAGATTTTGCGGCATTCGCCGGTGCCGATCGGGACGGTGCCGTTATACGAGGCGCTGTCGCGGGTGAAGAGGGTGGAGGATCTGAATATTGATCTTTACCTTGAGGTGATTGAAGAGCAGGCGCAGCAGGGAGTCGATTACTTTACGATCCATGCGGGCGTGCTGATTGAATACGTGCCGCTGGTGGCGAAGCGGATTACCGGGATCGTGAGCCGCGGCGGGGCGATTCTGGCGCAGTGGATGACCTCGCACCATAAGCAGAACTTTTTGTATGAGAACTTTGACCGGATCACGAAGGTGATGGCGAAGTATGACGTGAGCTACTCGCTCGGCGATGGGTTACGTCCGGGTTGTCTGGCGGATGCGAGCGACGAGGCTCAGTTTGCGGAGTTGAAGACGCTGGGTGAGTTGACGCGGCAGGCCTGGAAGAGCGATGTCCAAGTGATGATCGAGGGGCCGGGACATATTCCGATGGATCAGATCAAGCTGCAGGTGGATAAGGAGGTCGAGCTTTGCGATGGGGCTCCTTTCTATGTGCTGGGGCCGCTCGTGACTGACATTGCTCCGGGCTATGACCACATTACTTCGGCGATTGGTGCGGCGATGATTGGTTGGCATGGTGCGGCGATGCTTTGCTATGTGACCCCGAAGGAGCATCTTGGGCTGCCGAATGAGAAGGATGTGAAGGACGGGATTATCGCTTACAAGATTGCTGCTCATGCGGCGGATGTGGCGCGTCATCGTCCGGGGGCGAGGGATCGCGATGATGCAATCTCGCATGCTCGGTATACCTTCGATTGGGATAAGCAGTTTGCGCTGTCGCTTGACCCCGAGACCGCACGCGGGATGCACGATGAGACGCTGCCGGATGATTACTACAAGGAAGCGGCGTTCTGCAGCATGTGCGGGCCGAAGTTCTGCAGCA
>CAZZZG010000023.1:0-46852 GCA_964658525.1 uncultured Edaphobacter sp. | reverse complement strand
CCCGAAGGGGATAGCTAGACGAGCCGCGCGCTGGAGCCGCTCAAAGAATCGCACCAGTGAGGCAGCAATAAGCATTCGGCGCGCGATGTTTGCCGCCGCGATTCTCTTGCGCCGTTAATCTGCTACACTCTCTCTCCATTAGTCGAGGATTCGCAAACAAGGTGTCGATATGAACATAGTCCAAAGTCCGCTCACGCTGATTATGACCATCAAGTCACCTGACGATTTTGCTCAGTTGAGTGGCTTGCTCACTAAGATTCAGAGCGCTCCTCCCGAACAGAATCCAATCTGGGTCGCCCTGACAAAACTGAAGACCGTGCATTTTGCCAGATTCGTCTTTCTCGCGAACAACACCCAGTTAGCGGTCATCACGACGTATGACGGGGACTTCGATAAGTACATCAATGACTTTATCGATACGATCGGAGATGTCTTCAATGCTCTGCTCGCGCACATGCAAGGTGCGCCCCCTCTGCCGGTCCAACAGAATCGGGATGCTTTTCTGGCCTACGTAAAGCAGAATGATCTGCGAGGGCTCGATCCGTTCTACAGCGCCTATCCTCAGGCTTCTGTAGTGACAATCCTCGACGCGCTCAATCAGGGCTGATGTGATGGTCCCGTTGGATGACGTTCAGGGCTTAATCCTGCGAAGCTATGGCATGGATTGCGCCGCATTCTTGCTGCTTCGCGTGCAGGATCCGGCGGGTGCACGTCGAACCCTCGGGAATCTTCCTGTGACCGCCGGTACACTCTGGCAGGAGAAGCCCGCTTTCTGCGTGAACATCGCCTTCACTATTCAGGGCCTTGCGGCGCTCGGCGTTTCGCCAGCTTCTCTCAACTCTTTCCCCCAGGACTTCGCAGCGGGTGCCTTCAGCCGTTGTGCGGAGGTCGGTGACATCGGACCCTGCTCTGCTGAGAACTGGGACTACGGACTCGGTCAACCTGGGCTGCACGCGCTCGTTCTCCTCTTCGCTCAAAGTCCCGATGTCCGTGACACCCAGATGGCTCTGCTTCGACAAACCCTGATCTCAGGTGGCGCGTGGTCGGAGGTCGTGACACTACCTGGCGATGTTCTTCCAGGAAGTGTTGCCCACTTCGGGTATCGAGACGGCTTCTCCCAGCCGACGGTCGATTGCGGGCTGGAGAATCCCTTTCCTGACCACCAGCCTGTTGCGCCGGCAGGTGAGTTTCTGCTCGGCTATCCCAGCCAGTTTGATCAGTTCAGCTATCCAGTTCCTGTACCGGACGAACTGGGCCGCAACGGAAGCTTCATGGTGTTGAGAATATTAGAGCAGGATTGCGCTGCCTTCGACGCATTGCTGAATCAATCGCAGGAGCGCTACGGCATAGATGGAGAACTTCTTGCGGCAAAGATAATGGGCCGCTGGCGCAACGGAACGCCTCTGAGTGTTTCGCCCAGCTCCGATTCGCCGGTCCCGCCATTGGCGCCTTCGGAGTTGAATCGATACGACTACGTCCCGTCAGACGCGATTCCCGATGCCTTCAATGATCGCCGCGGCGTGCGCTGTCCAATCGGCGCTCACATGCGCCGCGCGAATCCGCGAGGGTCCACGATTGCCGGAGATGGGGGTTCGCGACATCGCATTGTCCGCCGCGGTATTCCCTATGGCTCGCCTTACGATCCATCGAAGCCGAACGATGGCATCAAGCGCGGACTTCTCGGCCTCTTTATTGGGGTGAGCATTAAAGACCAGTTTGAGTTCCTGATGTCTGAATGGATGAACGGAAGCACCTTTGCTCCCGGCATCTACGGCACGACTGATCCAATTCTTGGGAACTCTGCCGAAGGAGAAAATACGTTCGTCATTCCTCGTGATAATTCCACCCCCCTTGTCATCTCGCATTTCCCTCGCCTTGTCACCACTCGCGGCTCCGCCTACACTTTCCTGCCCAGCATCACTGGCCTGCGCTTCATCGCAAATCTTCCGTAACTGGATCGTGAGCTGCAGAGTAGTGAGAGGTGTTGTTCTGATCGAGGTGATCCAAGGCTCGTCTATTCTTTGGAGCGATCGACGATCTTGTAGCCTTCAGGGAGTTCGAAGAGGATTGGGTCGGGCTCGGAGGTCGTGATGTCTCTTACGGTGGAGACCTGTTTGCCGCTTTGCGATGTGTTTCTGCATGGAACCAATTGGTCACAAGAGCTGGCTGGGCACTTGGTATAGATTGCAAAAGAGTCTGCTATTCTGAGTGCGTTCTCGACCCTTCTCATATGGCATCTGGAAAAATTGCGAAGACTGCGTCGAAACCATCTAAGAATACTTATGCTACGCCAGCTCTGGAAAAGGGCCTGGATGTCATTGAACTGCTCGCTCACCAGCCGAGTGGCCTGAGCAAAAGCGACATTTCACGCCATCTCAGTCGCACCGTGTCTGAAATATTCCGCATGCTGGTGTGCCTGGAAAAGCGAGGGTACATCGCTCAAAGCGACGGCGATCGTTATGCGCTCACGTTGAAACTTTTCTCGCTGGTGCAAGAACATCCACCGACGGAGCGATTAATCAACGAGGCTTTGCCCGTGATCCATCGTGTCACGCAACAAATGAATCAATCGTGTCACATGGGCATTATTGAAGGTGCCAAGGTTACGATTCTTGCGCAGGCGAATGCACCGACACCAGTGGGTTTTTACGTCAAGCTCGGCTCGACGGTGGACTTGATGGAAGCTGCATCTGGTTACGTCATTCTTTCCCACCTTAGAGAAGATGACCTTGAACGCACTTTGACCGAATGGAAGAGCATCACTGGTAAGAAGATTCCTGAAGATCTCAAGAAACATCTCTCCCGTATTCGTCGACAAGGGCATGAAACCCAACCGAGTTACTTAGTTCGCGGTGTTGTTAATATCAGTTGTCCGATCTTCGATGAGCGTGCCTCGGCAATCGGAGCTCTGACAGTTCCTTACATTCAATACAACGAGTCCAAGGTAGGGCTTTCCGAGGCAAGTAAGATCCTGAAGCAGGCTTGCCTGGAGATTACTTATGCTATAGGCGGGAAACCTCCGGTGACTTGAAGACCGCGAAACGTGCGCTTGGCGAGGGCACTCACCGCAAGCACGTCTCTGGCGGAGAAGCCAGTTGAGTCCGAGCAAAAGGACCATAAGTATGGTGGCGAATACCCACGTGGACCGATACGCCCAGTGACCCGACTGCAACTTTGACCACCGCGCAAAACTATCTCCAGATTCACGATCCGACTGTAAGATACGCTGACGCACACTGCGACAGAACATCAGATGGACTGACGAAAGGCGCCGTCTGCAGACCCATCCATCCGCGATCCTGACGGCTACATCATCGAGGTTGGTCAGAGCACAGATCTCACGTATGGTTGACGCCGGGTGCCCCACCCTACATTTGACCTACGTCTAATGATCGGTGCCCCATGCTTCGCGCTTTTGCGAAGGGAAAATCCATAATCCTCAAAGCAGGGATTCGTCGGAACTCGAACCTTTCCACCTTAGTAGACCCGCGTCCCGCGCCTCCATTGCATGTGAAATTAAACGAAATTAGGTGCAATAGGCACGGCCGGCACGTGAAAGTAAAAAATGCACTCTTGACAACTATTCGTAAGTTAAGTGTAAGATGCGCCCAAGCAAAAAGGTAGAGGAGAAGGAGATTCAAAAATGGCATCCCCCGCAGCTTCCCGATCTCACCAGCACTCTGCGTTTTGGACACTCTCTTCTCTTATCCTGTTTCTATTCGCCTCAATTTCGCTTGGCGCACAAACTGGGGCCACCTACTATGTGTCGACGAGCGGGAGTGACAACAATCCCGGAACTCTCTCCGCCCCTTGGCTAACCATCCAGAAAGCAGCAAATACAGCCAAGGCAGGCGCCACGGTGTACGTCTTCGGGGGAGTTTACACAGAGATTGTCAGCTTCCCGAATTCTGGAACGGAGAAGGCGCCAATTACATTCCAGAGCTATCCCGGACAGACGGCGATCATCGACGGTACCGGCTTAACCGTATCGGGCACGCAAGGTCTCATCACGATCTCGGGAGCCCTGAGCTACATCACCATCAGTGGGTTTGAACTCCGCAACTTGTCTACGAGCGGTGATGGGGTTCCGTGTGGTGTCTGGATCACGGGCTCGGGCACGGGGATCCATATTCTGAACAATTTGATCCACAACATTGTGACCACTACAACGAGCGGCAACGCTTGCGGGTTGTTTGCATACGGCACATCGAAGACTCCTATCACCGAGTTGGTTGTCAGTGGCAACGAGCTCTACAACCTGAAGACCGGCAATAGCGAATCGATGACCCTAAACGGAAACGTGACCCATTTCAAAGTCACCAACAACCTCGTTCACGACAATAACAACATTGGCATCGACATCATTGGATACGAAGGCACCGGTCCGGTCGGCTACGACCAGGCCAGTTACGGTGTGGTCAGCGGGAACACGGTCTATAACATCAGCGGAATAGCAAATCCGAGTGAGGGTCGTGAATATGACGCCGACGGACTCTATTGTGACGGCTGTGGATACGTCACGTTCGAGAGAAACGTAATCTTTCAGGCCGACTACGGCATCGAGACAACCAGCGAGAATCAGGTTTGCCAGGCCACTGGCACTGAGTGGTCTGGCCCCAACAACACTGGAACAGCCGCCAGGGGTAAGCTTCCGTGCTACGGCATGTTCGCGACAGTGCGCAACAACCTGTTCTATAAGGCAAATTCCTGCGGTATGTCCATCGGCGGTTATGCGACCGCGACCAAAAAAGGCGGCGGGAGTAACGGAGGAGGCAGCAGCTACCACGATGTCTTCATCAACAACACTCTTTATGACAACGGTGCCCAACCGGGCAATTCAGATGAAGGCACTCCAAGCGGCGATTATCAGATTCAGAACCAGGTAGGCAGTGCGCAAGGAGATTACTTCGAAAACAATATTGTCTTCTCCGGCTCACCCAATATCTGGATCAACAGCTACGCCCCAGCTTCGACGGAGTACCCTGTGCCGCCCGCCACTCTCAACTGGAACTTGTACCACTCGGAGGCGGGATATGTGGAGGGAACGTCAATCTCGTGGGCTGACGTGAGCAACTACACGAGTTTTGCAAACTGGCAGAGCACCAGCGGGGAAGATTCAAACTCCGTGAACAGGAACCCGCAGTTCGTGGATCTGGGAGACACGCCTTCGAATTTTGACCTCCACCCAACTTCTCCAGCCATCGGCGCTGGTAGCACCAGCCTGTCCTGCAGCGTTGGCTGGTGTGATCCTGACGGCAGCTCGCCCAACTCCATTTATGGAAGCACCGACTTCCTTGGTAATCGCCGGACGAAGGGCTCGAGCATTGACATCGGTGCCTACCAAAACACCGGAACCAGCGTTCACAACAAATTAAGAGTGGACTTGACTGCGACGACGGATACTCTAAAGCCGGGTCATTCGACCACTCTGACTACTACGGTCTCTGCGATCCCCGGCGGCGCCGGTGTCCCGAGCGGTACAGTGAGCTACATGCTTGGGTCGACCTTGATGGCAACGCAAACCTTACTGCCGACCAGCGCTACGACGTCTGAGGCAAGTATGCCGATCAGTGCGTCGCAGCTTGTACGAGGCGCGAACTCGATAACAGCTGTGTACTCAGGAAATTCGATCGCGAGGTGCTGCAGTCCAGCAGAGCCGCCCGGAGAAACACAAACGCCGCTTCCGGTGTACCCCAGCGCAACTTCGGCGCCCATCACTGTGTGCCGAGAGGATGATCACCGCGATGGCAAAGGAGAAACGACCCATTCATGCATCGCAACCCGCCACAACGAGTAAAGCACGAAGGGTCGCACACCACTGAGCCTCACTGACCGCTGGTGCTCTTCAAGGTGGATGGGGTTTTATGTGTCCGTTACTGGTCAAGAGGCTATTGGAACTCAGTGGGAGCTACTAAGAATCCCGGGAAACCAATGGACCGCATTATCGTGATATAGCTTCCGCAGCACCGGCTGAGGCAATGCTAAACCTTCAACCTTGTGGCCCCGGAAATCCAACGTGTCATCGGTTGCAAGGAAACGCCATTCCCGCGCGTAGGATGACTCGGATCGTCTTACCATTTGATGGACGTTATCCTGTGGGTTGAGTGTGTCGTCGGTACCGTAGATCAATCGATCTTGATACTTGGTTATGAAAGCGATCATATCGGCACGGGGTTGCATCATTAGATAAGGTATGCGAGAGGCAAGATCTACGGCAAAGTTCGGATAGCGATCCAGATGCCGGGCTACTTGGCCAAAATCTCCTTCCATACTGCCAAAGTGGGCTCCTACCATACGGAGATCTGGATTTTGTTCAAGCACATGATCGCGTGCCATAAGGATCGTCTTCTTCGATGGGGAATTGGGGATCTGGTACATATACCACTCTGGATGGTCCGCAAAGTAGGAGAAGTCTGGGTCATCAGGATTTGGAGGAGACCACGCTGTGTCGGGATCTGCAACATGTGTAACCAGTGTCTTGCCGTGAGCAGCGATGTCCTTATAGATGGGCTCAAGGGAGGGATCGTCCGGAAGGATGTAGTTGCCTTTGGCATCCTTGATTTCCATACCGACGTTCTTCCATAGTTTTACCGCGATAGCACCCTCATCGAAACTTTGGTTAAGCTGGCGAATCGCATCGGACACGAAGTCGCGTTGCTTGAAGCGGTATGCATCGAATGTTGTACACGCGGCCGCACGGCCGTTACTGTTGTGAACGACTTCAAAGACATCCTTGCTTTCTTTTGATAAATCTTTCCTCTCAGGGGTATTGTTATCCGCCACAACGACAATATCTAAAATATGTAAGTGAAGCTTCTGCAGCATCGCAAAGAACACTGGATCACTCTCGTAGATATGAGTGTGAGTATCAATGGGTTCGAGCGCCGTGAATTGCAACAGCTCTTCATCAGTGAAAGCACCCATTACTGGTGTGGATGAAGCAGGTGCACTTTTCGTGGACGTCTGTCTCCCAGGCCCTCCAGCAATCAACATCAAGGCCAACGGTAGTGCGAGTGTTTTCACAAAATTTACCTCACCGGCCCATCTGCACCTGCTGGCAAAATCTAACGGATTTACCCTCGACTCAATCCACCAAATGCTGGACTCGATACCTGGTTGGAGTGAGCAAACGCGATCACCTTGGAGACTACCAGATAGTGTCCGCGCCCATTCCAAAGATCCAACATTGTTGATCGCGGCAAGATATGAGACCGCCACAATCCCGCGACGAGTTCCCTATGCGCCCGCTTTGCAGGTAGCATCCTCTTATTCTTTTGCCGTCGAGTTAGGTTAGTCTTAAGGCGCGATTGTAGGAAAACGGAGTTGTTCAATGACGAAAGATAGCTCGATAGTGGATGATCCCGACGAGGGATCGGCGCTGGAGCCGGTAACCGGCGGATCGGCGACTGAAATGCCGCTGGACGGAATGATGGCCGAGGAGCGGCGAACGCAGATCCTGCAGATCATCCGCAGCGCCGGCCGGGTGCGGGTGAATGGACTTGCCACCCGTTTCAATACGTCGGCTGTAACCATCCGCAGCGATCTGAACGAATTGCATCAGCGTGGCTTGGTGTTGCGTTCACACGGGGGAGCGGTCCTTCCGGAAACAATCCTGCGGGAGTCGCCCGTACACGAGCGCTTGAAGACCCACTCGGACGAAAAGCGGCGCATCGGCGCGATGGCGGCCACTCTGATTGATGACGGCGAGACCATAATCCTGGATTCCGGTACAACGACCCTGGAAATCGCTCGGCAGATCAAGAAGAAGCCGGGTCTCCAGGTAATTACCAACGGAGTCAATATTGCCGCTGAGCTTCTGGATGCGCGCGATGTGCAGGTCTTCATTGTGGGCGGAACGGTGCGCGGTGAGTCGGCGTCCATCAGCGGTCACTTCGCGGAACAAATGTTCGAGCAGTTCTCCGCCGACAAGCTTTTTCTGAGCGGAGCAGGATGCGATCTCAACTTCGGTGTAAGCGGAGCGAACTTGGAAGAGACAATGGTGAACCGAGCGATGATTCGCATTGCGCGCGAAATCATTCTTGTCGCCGATTCCAGCAAATTCTCCAAGCGCAGCATGTCTCGCATTGCGCTGTTTTCACAGATCGACACCGTTATCAGTAACACCAGCCTCGAGGAAGAGGTCCAGGAAAAACTGCGGGCTATGGGCTGCAATCTCATCCTGGTCTAGCTGGGCTTCCGCGAGCCTGGCGCGACGCAGTCGCGTGTCCGTAGCGTCGAAGTGGGCAGTCTGTACTCAGCGTAATCGCTGCAACTGAAAGCAGACTGCCCGTTTGCTCGTGTCGACATCGAGCTAGATTCGAATGAAAAGCTTCTTGCGATACATCCAGAACAGCATGAGCCAGTAAATTCCTAAGGTGAGAGTTCCCAGAACGATCGGCTCCAAAGCGCTTCCGAGCATATTCAAAAAGCCGGCCCCCAGGTTAATGCGGATGCTGCTCTCAACAAATTCTTCGCAGAGATGAGCAATCAGATAAGCGGCGATGGAGTTCATGCCGATCACGACCAGCGGGAAGGCAAAGCCACGCTGTTTCTTGATTTCGATGACCCACGAAAAGGCTGCCAGATAGAAGAAGCACACGCCGCCGCTGAACAGCGTCCACGAAGGCGTCCAGATGCGCTTCACAATGGGGCAAACCCCGGTAAAGTGGAACAACAGGCCGGCGGCTATGAAAGCGGCGCCTGCCACCAGGAACTTCCGCATTGGAACCGCCGGCGATGCCGCCAGCGACCAGCGTCCCGCGGCAACTCCCATCAGCATCGTCGCCAGCGTCGGAATGAAGCTCGGGGTAAGATAGCCGCCGTCGTTGTACAGAAACGGACTGGTGCGGGGAAACAGGTTCAGAAACCAAACATCGAAGGCCTGCCCCAGGTTGCTGTTCATATTCCAGTGCGCTGCAAAACCGGTGAGCAGATGTTGACGCCAGCTGTCCGGTACACCCACCGCCGCGTAGTTGAAATTCGGACCCGGCGCCGGATAAAGAGCCCATGCCAGCCAGTATCCGAACAGGATCGTTGCAAATGCCGTCCATTGCCAGCGCGGACGAGCGCACGTCAACAGAAAAGCAAAAGTGTAACCGAGGCCGATCTGCGTCAGGGTGTCTTCGAAGGTGAAATAAGTGATGGGGCCATGTGTCGACCGTAGGAAGATTCCCAGCGCGATAAGCAGGAAACTACGCCAGATGGTATGGCCGAGCATGCGCCCGAAAGAGGTGCCTTTCTTCTGCCGGCTTCGCAGGGAGTAGGGAAGGGCAACTCCGACCAGAAAGGTAAAGGAAGGCTGAATCGTGTCATGGAGACTCATGCCCACCCACTCGACGTGGGATTGGTTGAAGGCCAGGATTCGCCAAAATAAGCTGTTGGGGAATGAGTGAGCTACATGAGAAAACTGAAGGACCTCCGCCATCATCAGCAGCATGACAAATCCGCGGTAGGCATCCACCGCAATATTTCGCTGCACTTTTTGCTCTAGACTCACGAAAGTTTCCCTCATGGCCGAATCCTCAGGCAGAATGATCTCTGCCGATATGGGAGCGATATAAAAGTATCATTATCTTTCAAATATGGTCTATTCAATTTCTATTTTTGCGCTTGAATACGAACATTCCAGGTTGAACCCTTTCTGCAATTGCAGAATTCTGGCCATCCGATTTCGCCAAAGCCCGGTATCCCGCCTCTCGAACCCGGCATTCTTCGGATGCTCGGTCAGCCGTCGCCGGGAATAAAAAATTCTGTAAAGTGATAATAATAATATCCTTATGAAGGAATGAGAGCACGCATCACGCGGCCACAAGCAGCCTTTACACAATTTGCCTGCGGTTCAATGAATCTCTTGACATGGGCACCTCCATCCCCTAGTCTCATGTCAAAGTTCACACGTTGCGAATTCTTACGCTATTTCCGGATGCTTACGGATTGACGCACTGAGTATGTAGCCTGAATGATTCCGAGTTTCCGCAGATTCGTAATTCTGTCGCGCTACCTGGTCGTTGACCTTCGCGGATTACGCTACGCAGTGTCATACCGAATCACGCAGAGCTCTTTAAAACGAGCCTGCCAAAATCAGGACCGAGGATGAAGGAATGAATTCTGACGAGAAGAACCCTGGATTGGGATCGTGGAGCAGACGCAGGTTCGTGCAGATGGGCGCGGCCAGCGCGGTTGTGCTTGGCGCAATGAATTCAGCTCACGCCAAAGCGGACGAACCTACCACGTCCGGGACCATGATCGACGTACCGTTTGACAAGCGAAACCCGCGGGTCGCCTTTATCGGCACCGGGGGGCGCGGGACAGATTTGCTGGAGAATCTGCTTGCAGCCGATGGCCAGGTGGTTGCGTTGTGTGACCTGGTCCGCGACCATGCCGAACATGCCGCATCGTTGGTGGTCAAGGCCGGTCAGGCCAAGCCACAGATCTTTGCGGATGATCCGTATGCCTTCGAAGCCATGCTCGCCAAAGACGACATCGACCTGGTGCTGGTTGCAACTCCCTGGAGCTGGCATGCGGAGATGGCGATTGCCGCCATGAAGCATGGCAAGGACGTGTGCATTGAAGTGCCCGGCGTGGTGACGCTCGCGGAATGTTGGAAGATCGTCGAAACATCGGAACAGACGCGCAAGCACTGCATGATGTTGGAGAACTGCTGCTACGGCTATAACGAGACGTTGATTTTGCGCATGATTCGCGACGGCAAGTTTGGCGATCTTCTCTACGGAGAAGGCGCTTACCTCCACGATCTTCGAGAAGAGCTGTTTTCTGATAAAGGGGAGGGCCTCTGGCGTCGAGCCGAACATACCATGCGCGACGGCAACCTGTATCCCAGCCACGGTCTTGGTCCCGTAGCGAACTACATGAATATGCAGCGTGGCGATCGTTTTGGCTACATCGTTTCGATGAGCTCGCCGCAGCGAGGCCTCGATCAATACCGCAAGGAGCATCTGCAGCCCGGCGATCCGCGTATGGAAGAGCGCTACGTGACTGGCGACATGAACACGTCGCTCATCAAAACCGCGAAGGGCCTCACCATTACCGTCAAGCACGCTGTCGCCACGCCGCATCCCTACGATCGCATCAACCTGATTGCCGGCTCAAAAGGCATCTTTCAAGACTACCCACCACGCATTTACCTTGACGGCCAAAACAAGGACGAGTCGTATATGCCGATCGAGTCATGGAAGCAATATGCGCATCCGCTTTGGGTCAAGGAGGGCCAGCTGGCGGCAAAGCTGGGCGGACATGGCGGTATGGACTTCATCATGCTCTACCGGCTGCTGCAATGCGTGCGCGAGGGTCTTCCGCCGGATATGGACGTATATGATGCCGCTTCCTGGTCTGCCGTGGGACCGCTCAGCGTGAGTTCCGTGAGCCGTGGCAGTGCGCCGGTTGATTTCCCGGACTTCACGCAAGGCAAGTGGATGCAGCGAAACATATCTCCCATCGCCAGCCAGGCGTAACCCGATGGAGAGCGCTGGTGATTCGCCCGCGCTTTCTCAATGCTTGTGTCGTGGATGGGGCGCGTGCTCAACGTCAACTGTAGCAGTGGCCGAAGACACGCTTTCACCATTGGCGTTGACTGCGCGAACCCAATAAGTTTTTGTTCCCAAGTCGGCAACCGGATCGGTAAACTCCGGCCGTGTTAGTCCGGAAGCAATGGTCTTTGCGGCCCCTGCCTGCGAGCTCTCAACGATGTACGTTCTGGCCTGTGCTACTGGACTCCATGTGAGGCTGATGAATCTGCCTTGAAGCGCGGCGTGGACGTTGGCCGGCGCATCCGGCGCAGAGCCGTTGGGAAGCAGTCCGTACACGCACAGTTGTCCGGTTCCAACATTCGCCGTGCCGAAGCTGGCTAGGTACACTTTCCCATTGGCCACGGTGGGCGGAGACATCTTGGAGTAGTTGTTGCAGTCGTCGCGCCCCGGGTTCTCGAGAGAATTCCAAAGCTCATGATTGATGTCGTCCGCATCGTAGGCATGCAGAATGCCGGGACGTGACTCGTTCCATGAGTCGCCGGTGGCATGAATCGCGGCCCACAGAATGCCTTCCTTGTCGCCGTTGGCGGAAAGGGAAAGCATGGCTCCGGGATGTCCATCGTTCTTGTCCGGACGAATCATGAACGGCGTCTCGTCAAATTTGTTGCCGCTGAAGCGATAGGCACGAGCCCTGTCCCGCTGACCCCAGAGGTAAAGCACGTTGCCGTTCTTGGCGCTCTTCCAATAGACCATGCTATGCAGATGGGAACTCGTTGCGGGAAATTGCTGCACGGCGTTCTTATCGCCCAAATGGCCAAAGTGCTCGGTGTCGATGACATAGAGCACGCCCTCTTTTCCGCCGCCAATCACCAGGTGCGTCCCGGGAATCAAGACAGCTCCTGACGAGTTGAGATCGGTGTCGGTCTTGTCCAATTCAAAATGGTTGGTCGGTGTGAACCAGTCCAGCAGACGCAGGTGCGGATCGAGCTTGATGAAGCTCTCGCTGAACTGTGTAGTTCCGTTCCAGCTGCCGTTTCCAGTGATGAAGTAGATGTTCCCCTTGTCATCGACGGCGGGCGCTTGGCCCGATTGCCAGATGCTCGCTTCGCTCCCTCTGGGCGAAGTGTTGAAGACGCCGTTCTGGGTGAGCGAGGCCGCGTCGTAGCTCATCAGGAAGCCATGATACGGGTCCTTGTCGCAGTGCGACGCGTAGCCAATCAGCACATTGCCGCTTGACAGGAAGAGTGCCGGCCGCTGGTTTTGCAGCAGCGGATCAAACCCGTGAGCTTCGATGGAAACGGGACTATGGGCGAGATCGGCTCCGGTGGCAAGGTCCAGGGCATGGAGACGTTGACTGAACTGGCCGCCTGCTTTCGTCAGAGCGACAACATATAGGGTTGTCTTTTTCTCATCGATCACCGGGGTGCCGATGATGCCCATGTTGCCGTTGATGTCCGTGCAGCCGAAGTCCGCGTCGTTCAAGTTGACGGGTGTTCCGAAGTTGACATGCCAGAGGGGGACGGTGGCTTTCGGATCGTTCGCGTCGAAGGCATACACGCTGTTATTGACAGTCGTTACATAGACTACATCGTGCCATCCGCCACCTATCTTCACGTTGGTCACCAACAGCGGCTGTGCGTACAGCTGATCGTCCACCACCCGCTTAAAAAGCATGCCGAACTTTAATGCGTTAACGTTGGCGGGCGTAAGAACCGTCTCGTGCAGATTCGTGCCCGTTCGCTCGCGGTTATTGTGATTGGTAAGAACGTCCACCTGCGCGGAAGCCGCAGAGGGCAACGCAAAACAAGTGAGGCAAAGTACAGCTTGTGCCCAGCAATTCATCGGGTAAGATCCTTTCGCTCCTTAACGTCACTCCCATACGTCACCTTCGGATGAGTCCATCAGCATTTCGAATTTGTTGCGCTAACCCCAATCTCATGTCACAAGTCATGAGACTTGAAGTGACGCGTCGAGAGTCACACCCCCATGCAGCGCATTTCGCTGCGGCACTCCGATCAGCCATTCAGCGCAACCGGACCGGAAGCACTGGCTGGAGCGCGAACCAGCAGCAACAAGCACGCAGTTGCCAGAATCGGCATCAAACCGGCAACCAGAAACGCTGGCGCATAAGAAAAGCGATCGACCAGGATGCCGACGGCAAATGTGAAGGCCGCGCCCACCAGCCCAGCCGCCAGCCCGCTTACACCGGTGACCGTAGCTACCACGTCCTGGGGAAACAGATCGGAGGGTAGAGTGAGACCCATGGTCGACCAACTGGCGTAGCCCCACAGTGCGAAACAGATCAACCCCAAGGCAAAATAGACGCTGTGTACAGAGGCAGCAGGAATCCCCGCAAGAATCGGCAGGCAACTGACGACGCATACCCAGGTGCGAGCACGCAGCACCGAGACCCCGCGGCGAATGCAGTAGCCTGAAATCCAGCCTCCCGTGAAGTTGCCAAGATCGGCGGCGATAAAAGGTATCCACGCAAAAAGCGCGATGCGCTGCAGACTGAATCCGCGTGCATCACTGAGATACTGCGGAAGCCAGAAGACATAAAACCACCAGATAGGATCAGTGAGTGCACGCCCCAGCACAATGCCCCAAACATTGCGATTGCGCGCTAACGTGAGCCACCGTTGCACTCCCCGTTCCGCAGAAGTGGAAGGCGCGTCCTGGCCCGCGCGGATGAGCGCCACTTCCTCCTTCGTGACCCTTGGATGGCGGTCTAACGGATGGTATACGTGCAACCAGACGGCCAGCCAGATAAAGCCCAGAGCGCCGGAGAAAAGGAATGCGGAACGCCAACCAAAGGCCAATGCGATGAGAGGAATCGTCAGCGCAGCCACGGCTCCACCGACACTGGATCCGCTATCAAAGATGGCCACGGCAAGGCTGCGTTCCTGGCTAGGAAACCACTCCGCAACGGTTTTGCTGGCTCCCGGCCAGTTGAACCCTTCGCCGATGCCGAGTAGAAATCGAAAAGCCGCAAAGCCGAAGACGGAGCTGGCGAAGCCAGTGAGGATGTTGATCACCGACCAGAACACGACAGCGAGAGCAAGCCCAAGTCGCGTGCCCACAGCGTCAAGAAAGATGCCGCCAAGCAGCCACGTGAGAGCGTACGAGATCTGAAACGCGCCAAGAATCTTGGATAGGTCTGTATGCGTCAAGTGGTATTGCGCCGTGATCAGCGGTGCCAGCACGGAGAACGTCTGCCGGCTGATGTAATTGGTTACCGTCGAAAAGAATAGCGTCCAGACAATCCACCATCGTACGTTCCCTTTGCCGCGCCGCTTCTGCGACGCGGCAACCTCCACTGTCACATCTTCAGCATTCATTGCATCTCGCTATCCCGCTGCTCCAACCGGATGATCGACAATTTGCTCGTTCTTCGAATCCCAATACAGCTTCTTGCCGCTCCAGTAAGATTGCGTCGCCATGATGCAAACGAGCGAATGCGAGAATCCATGGTCGACGGTGGCGTTGGGTTGGCTCCGCGTCTGCATCGACTGGAGCCAGTTCACCAGATGAACTACGTCATCATCGTCCGGCCCCACTGAGGTCGGCGCCGGCGCTCCGGGAACCTGGACAATCTCTCCGCCGTCTTTCGCAGGCCCAACGATGGGAAGACTCTTGTACGTCGGCCCACTGTCGAATGGATCGAACTCCTGCCTGCCCCCTTCGCGCGTAACCATAAACAGCGAGGCTCCCTCCCCACCGTAATTCTCGATCGAGCCGTCTCGTCCATCAATCCGCGAAAAGCTGCGATAGCTGTTCCCAAAGACCGTCTTGTACGTGTAGAGAAAGCCCTTCGGATAGACGATCGCCGTCACGGCAGTATCCGGATTTTCCCGTCCATCGTTCCACGCAAAGATCCCGCCGTTGGCAACCACGCTCTCCGGATAGGCTTCGTCCGTCCACAGATGTACCAGGTCGCAGCCATGGCTAAGCCACTGATCGAAGATTCCCGACGAAAAGTCTTTATACAGCCTGAATTCGAGATAAACATGCGGATCAAATGGACGATCAGGCTTACCCAGCAGCCAACGCTTCCAATCCGTATCCTCTTCTTTCAGATGCGATGTCCGGCCATAGAGCCATTGCTTCCACTCCATGTTGACGTCCATCAGCATCTCTTTGGAATAGCCGGTGTCCGACCGAGTGAATCTCCACCGCTCTTCATTGACGTTCCATTCCTGCTCAACGTGTACGATCTTTCCGATGCGCCCCGAACGAATCATGTCCCTTACTGCAAGCGGATAGGGCTGGCTGCGATGCTGCGTTCCCATCTGCACAATTTGTTTGGATTGCTTGACGATGTCGCGCGCTTCAATGGCCTCGGAGAGTATATTCGCAAAGGGCTTTTCAACGTAGCAATCCTTTCCGGCCTTTACCACTTCGGCACACAGCTTGGCATGCTGGAAGTCCCCCGTGGCAATCATCACTCCGTCAAGGTCCTTCAACGCCAGCATCTCTTCGGAGTACTTGAAGCTTTTCGGTTCAACATTGAACGCCTTTTTCACCTGGGCCGTGCGGTGCTCCCGTGCCATGCTCCACAGATCGCAAACCGCAACTACTTCAACGGGCATCTGCTTCGAGGCAAGCGTCACCATGTGCACATGTCCCTGGCTCCGGTCGCCGCAGCCGAGTTGGCCCAGGCGAATGCGATCGTTGGCGCCGAGAATGCGCGCATAGGATTTAGCACTCATGCCGGCAGCCAGCATCGTGACTCCAGCCTGCTTCACGAACGTGCGGCGATCGATTTCGTTTCTTGCGTTTTCAACCATTGCAATCAACTCCAGGTTTTGGATCTTTGAGTGGTACGGAAAATCTCAAATGAAAGGGAAGGGTCTGAATTGTGCAGCGCAATCTCATCGGCGAGCCTGTGTACACGCGGCGCCCCGTATTGATGAACGGACATTAGCACATGAAAATATTCGAAAGCAAGGGAAATTTCCGAATGCCGTTGAAAATTCTCCGGGTGAAAATGCAAGACTCGCGCTCGAAGCCAATTCTTTCCATCTGAGAAGAACATCAGAACCTGAAGCAATACAATCAGGGCCTGCGCAGAGCCTCTTAGAAACCAGCTCCATCCTGCCAAGGTTCTGTATACGTACGAATCGCCGGCCCTTTGCTTTTCGTGAAAATTATCTGGTATTGTGGCCTCAAGTCGGCGAGCCCGGTTTCTTGCGCACTTGGGAAAGGATCATCTTAGTCATGAACGAGATCGGGGAGCATCGGGGCGTGGGCCGTAGAGTCGCATGACAGACGCGGCTTCAAGGAAGAGAAAATTCGGCCTGCGAGAGATTGCTTCTGCGGCGCAGGTAAGTATCTCCACCGTTTCTCGGGTTCTGAATGGGAGCAACACCGTTGATGCTGGCATCCGCAAAAGCGTGCTTGCGGCCGCGGCCGATCTTGATGTCGACTTTTCTCAGCGAAATAAAACCAAGGCTCTGGCAATTCTCCTCAGTAATCGGGTCAAGCACCACGCATTTCACTCCAGCGTCATTCTTGGAGCAGAGGCGATCTGTGCTTCGCACAACTGGGAGTTGATCTTCCAATCGCTGAATTACCCGGCAAATGTCCCCGGTAAAGATCTCCACTTGCCGAACGTCGTTCAACGGCGCGACATTGTTCGTGGAGTGATTCTTGCGGGCACAAACTCCGCAAACCTTCTCGAGTTACTCACCTCAAAAGGTGTCCCTTTTGTGGTTTTCGGCAATAACTTGATGGACGAGGTTGAGCACTCCAATTACGACGTAGTCTTCTCCGATGATATCCAGGGTGGGTTGGACGCTACGCGCTACCTCATAGGCTTGGGGCACCGCCATATCTGGTTCGTAGGCAATCTTCGTCTTCCCTGGTTCGCCCGATGCTACGAGGGCTATCGGCGCGCAATGGAACAAGCGCATTTACAACCTCGCCACAGCACCATCGATTCAGAAGACGAGACGGACATCGGCTATCTCGGGACAAAGTCATTACTGGCGAAAGGCGAACAGGTAACCGCGATCTTTTCCGGGAATGACCCAACAGCACATGGTGTGTATAAGGGGCTGCGCGATAGCGGCCTGGAGATTCCGGGCGACATCAGCGTGGTAGGTTGCGATGATACCGTTGGTTCCTGGTTGTACCCGGCTTTGACGACGATCCGCGAGTTTCCTGAGCAGTTGGGCAAGCAGATGGTGGAGTTGCTGCTGAACAGGATCGCCAATCCCGGTCAACACCGACAGCAGATAACTCTACCCACCGAACTTATCAAGAGAGACTCATGCCGGGCGATCTCCGCTTCCGCCAATATTCCAGTGGTCGCCGCGTCACGCAAATCGAGGAGCTAGGACCGCTGTCGTTATCGGGAGAGAAGCACGTCGTCCAGTTCGCTGGCCGATTCCAAATCTAAATATATTGTCGCATCCGGATGAGTGCGGAGGATCGTGGCGGGGCACTCCGTAGAGATGGCTTCTTCCAAGGCGCGGCGCACAATCATTGCTTTGCGTATACCCGGAACCGATACGATCAGTTTTGGAACGCGCAGCAGTGTTGGAATCGTAAGTGTTATCGCGCGAGCCGGAACCTGCTCCACGCTACGAAACCATCCCTCTGCCATTTGCTGCTGGCGGCAGAGGGCATCGAGCACAACAATCTTGGCGTCGAGAGGATCGGTGAAATCTGCCACCGGGGGATCGTTGAAGGCAAGGTGGCCATTTTCTCCAATACCGAGAAAGCATACTTGCGGGTCGGCGAGTCGAAGCTTGGCGGCATAGTCCCGGCTGGTCTGCTCCGGGTCCGGCGCGCTTCCATCAATTTCAGAAAACTCTTTCATCCGCACCTTGCCCGTCAATCTTTCGCGGAGATAGCGGCGGAAAGAGGCAGGATGATCCGCTGACAGATCCACATATTCATCCATATGAAAGCCGCGAATCTGACCCCAGGGAATATCTGGAAGGCGCGTGAGCTCATTGAGAATCTCGAACTGCGAAGCCCCGGTCGCAAATATAACTCCTATCGAGTTATGAGCATTCGCTAACTCGATCAACGCCTTGCTCGCCGCCCGTGCAGCAGCTGCCCCGGCTGCGTAACGGCTGGGATGAACTTCGACCGTTGCCGTTCCAACCTGGTAATACTTTGCCGGGATACTTGTTTCAGTCAACCTTGACTCCTTGGCGAGTGAGTAAGTGAGGGGAGATGTCATGGAACGGCACGGGCTTAGACCGGCACTGAATCCCGATATAAAGGGAGCGTCGAGAGACTCTTCACCATGAATACGTCTGAGCGGTATTCTTGTCAAGAAAATTTTCTCGAATATTAGAGGTAATTTTCTCGCGCCGGGATGAACCGTCTCGGCGCTGAAGACGAGACGGCAATCTGTATGGGAAGAGGGGATATTTGTATTGGAGAACAGACCTGCCCGGATCGGGCATCAACGGGCGGTTCTCTCGCGCCAGCCCAACGGGCTGATGCCTGAGTTTTAGTCGACCAGCTATGCACTGACTCGACGTCAGACGCCGGCGAACTTCTACCTTGCTGAGGATGCTTCGTGATAAATCTTCACACCTTGAACCACGCGGTTGATGACCCCGTCCGGACTGGGGTTATCGGGATTTAACCCGATTCGCAAACTCAGGTAATAGCCCAGAAGTTGTGGGCCGAGTATCTCAAACGGCGTACGCAAAGCGTCGTCCGCTTCAGGAGCGATGGAGGGGATGACTTCGTCGAATAAATCCTCAGAGTCGCGAGGGTCGGCGATTCCGACCAGGTATCCGATCTTTTTTGTGCGAAGTTCGTGAATGAGGTCCACTTCGTAGCGGCGCCGGACCGGGTCGCTGGACAGCAGGCACAGCACCAACGTGTCGCGTTTAACAAAGGACATAGGACCATGACGAAGCCCAAGATATGTTTCGGTGACCACAGGAAAGCCCCCGGCAGTCATCTCCAGTGTTTTAAGTCCCGCTTCCCGGCCCCAGCCAAGCAACGGTGGGGAGGACAAAATCACGATCCGGTCTCGTACGCGATCTGCCACAAGCCGGCACACGCGATCGATCTCGGGCAGCAATGCGGCTGCGCGTTTGCTGAAAGCCTCAACTGCCGCCGGCACAGAATTAGGTTGCGCCAGTGCTAGTCCGGCAAGAACCAGGTTGGAAAACGAACTGGTCATCACAAGGCTTTGGTCATTCGTCCGCGGATCAAGCACAATGAGCCCATCCAGACCCGAGTAAGACAAGGCTCCATCTTCATTGCAGACAATGGCAAACTGCAGAATGTCTGGCCTCATCTCTCGAATTCGCTCCACGACAGCGGCGCTCTCCGGACTGTTGCCCGACCGAGCCAGTGAGATCACTGCCCCCACTCCCTCCAGGTGACGATTCGAATCCAATAGGAAGTCAGTCGTAGGAATGGCCGACGCGTTATGCCAGGCCGCCGCAACCGCGCTGGCAGCGTAAGCAGACGTTCCCGCTCCGGTCACAAGGATACCTGCATTGCCAAGCTTGGCCGGAAGTTGCAGTTTTTCGGATGCCAACAGAACGCGTTCAAGCGTGGTGGGCCAAAGGAGGGGCTGTCGAAGGATCTCCGGGAGAGTGTATATGGGGGTGCCGTGGGTGTTGCTCTCTACGTGCACACTGGGAAGCTCTGCCATGTAAAACTCCATTCCTTGTCGAGACAACTTCAACAGCGCCGAAAAATTATGCTTTGGCGCGAATAAGTCACATTCGAAGCCTTACGTAAGAATATATGCGCATTGCGCAACCGTCAATACTTTCACTTTGTGCTTTTCGAAACCACAGTTACTACTCCTAGCGCGGAAATGATCTCTGCACGATCCCGGAGGTCCGCGTATTCGACTCCCGGTACCCACCGGCAGAGGCAATCGAGCCGGAGAGAAGTAGGGTGCTAGAGCTTGTAACAAAATATGTTGAAGGTCACAGTATCCATTGTGCAGGTCCTCCTTCCATTCCGGACGGCGAATTGGCCCGCGATATCAGAGGATCACAAAAATCTCGATTGACACAAAAGTATTCGATTCGTAATATAGCGAAACATGAAAACGTTGAAATTTGCTATATGTGATCATAATTGAAACAGTACGAAAATCAACGCTGTGCGCTTCACCAAGCTGATGGGCGCGTCATAGCTGTTTAATTCTTGCAGTTGTCAACGAAAGCTTTGAGGGCCGAGGAACCATGGCTATCTATTTAGTAGTCCTTGGAGATGTTGGGCGTTGTCGCGGCTTCCCATCATTGAAGCAATGTTCGTAAAGCCGGCAAGCCAAAGCTGGCGCACCTTGTGATTTGTCTGCGAAGAACGAAGGAGTTCAAGTGAACCAATGGAATAGCCAAAAAATGTGCGTGCTGCTAGTTGTGGCCACAATGTCTCTTGGAAGCCAGGCGCATGCCAACATGCAGGAGCAGTCGACCGATCACAGCGCGACAGGGGAATTGGCCTCGATCCAGGGGAAGGAGTTGTCGGTACGCATCAACGCAGACGGTTCATACTCCATCGTGCGGCCTGGAATTCCCGATCCAGTGCTGCGGTCTGGTGTGGAAGCGGACGTAGACGGCCGTGTCGTGCAATCGTCGGCGTACCCGCAGCATAAGACGGCGCGGTCGGACTTTCACAATGAATTAGGTTCGGGAACACAACTCATGGTGACGCATACCAGCCTTGCTGGTGCGCCCGATCTGGTGTCCACTTTCAAGCTGTATCACGACCGGGCGTGGGGCGAGATCGAAGTCAAGGTGGTTAATACCACGAGCCAAACCATCACTGTTCAGGCAATTCGCACCCTTCACGCCGAAGGCGGTTCGGTCATCAATCTCAATGGTCCCGCGTCGGCGGACCGCATCCTGTCGGACAGTTATAGTGAGGATCGGCCCCAACTGGCTATTCGCGACCTGGCCGACGGCCCGCACGGAGTGCACAGGGCGGTGCAAAGCCAGCTCATTTTTAACCGGAACAGCGGCGAGAGCCTGTTCCTTGGCGCACTGACGTCCAACCGGCTTCTCACCATCTTCCATCTCAAAGAGCAATCAAGTGGCCGCGACACGAACATTCTCTCGTATGAAGCAGTGGCAACGGGCACAACGGAAATCATGAAAGGCGAATCGCTCAAGCAGTCGCCTGCCTCTGAGCAAGTAAATCTGAGCCTTCCTGTTCCTGCAGGAGATAGCCTTTCGTCGGAACGCCTCATGTTCTCAGTCGGCTCCGACTACCACGCACAGTTGGAGCAGTATGGGCGTGCGGCGGGGTTGCTGCACAAGGCTCGAGTGAATACTCCGACGCCGATCGGATGGTGGAGTTGGACTGCGTACTACTTTGGTCTCAACCAGGGAGCCGCTGAGACAACAGCGCAATGGCTCAGCGAGAACCTGAAGCCAAGCGGGTACGTCTACTACCAGATCGACGAAGGATACCAATACGCCCGCGGCGAGTACACAACACCCGATGTCAACTTGTTTCCGCGTGGATTGGAATATATCGGCGGAGAGGTACGGCGCAATGGCCTCATCTTTGGCCTCTGGACCGCTCCATTTGAAGTCTCCGACCGCGCGTCGGTTTATCAGAACCACAAGGACTGGCTGCTGCACAACGCCGCCGGCGAGTTGATTCATATTGGTTATGTGACCGACCACAACGATCCTCTGTATGTGCTCGATACGACCAACCCTGGTGCGCAGAACTATCTCAAGCAGACATACAGCACGCTCCACGACTGGGGTGTTCGTTTTATCAAGATGGACTTCATGGATGACACGGCGGTCGAAGGGGCCTACTATCGTCCGAATACAACTGCTTTAGAAGCGCAACGGATTGGACTTGAGGTCATCCGTAGCGCGGTCGGAGAAGACACGGTTCTGGATAAGGATGGCAGTCCAATGCTCAATCCTGTTGGGATCGTCGATGCAGGGCGCATCTCTCAGGACACCGGGCACACATTCGATGCCAGCCGTGATGCCGCTTCCGGCATCGCAGCACGCTACTATATGAACCGCAACTTCTTTGTCGCGGATCCGGATGCGTTCACGGTCTCTTCCCAGACGGTCGATGATCACTCATGGCACGGAGGCCGGCATCCTCTCACGCACGACGAGGCAAAGGTATCGATCGCGCTGGCCGCTGTCTCCGGAGGCATGTTTGAGCTTGGTGACGATCTGCCTACCCTCGGATCTTCCCCGGAGCGATTGGCTCTCGTAAAAAATACTGACCTGATCAATATGGCTCGCCTGGGCCACTCGTCCATTCCCGTCGACCTGCTGACCTATGAGCAGGCCGACAAGCAGCCCAGTATCTTTCTGCTGAAGGAGGATAAGCGCCAGTCCATTCTTACCGTTTTCAATTGGACAGAAGAGGAGCGTACGCGTTCCATAGATCTCAAGGCTCTCGGTTTGAAAGAGCCCAGTGCCTATCAAATCACGGAAGTGTTCGACGATAAACCCTGCTGTGACGCTTCATCCGAGAAGATGAATCTTGTCGAGCCTCCGCATTCGGTTCGAATGTACAAACTGATCGACAAGGCTGTTGCTCCTGCTCCCCCGGCGTTTGAGGTGCATGCGGTGACCTCAGCGAAAGCAGGAGAAACGATCAATTTCAGCGCCGAGGGAACGTCTTCGGACGACCCGGTGCTGACATACCAATGGGATTTCGGCGATGGAGTTACATTAGACGGGACGAAAGTGAAACACACCTACACCAAGTCCGGAGCATACAGTGTGAAGGTGACTGCGATGGGGATCGATGCCGTCGCGAACTCCAAGACAGTTGCGGTTTCGGTCTCTGGCACCATCCCCACACGGTTTGTGCCGGCGAATAAAAAGCGCCCGAGTGAGCAATAGGCATGCGTGCGGGATCTTGGACACAGGTCTACAACAACAATCGAATCCTCGATGAGCGAGGGTACCTGGGGCATCACGGTCGACGTGGCCATCATCCGCAAAGAGCAACGCCTGTTCTAAGGCAAGAACGATGGAGAGTATGAACTCAACCGAAGTAGTGGCAAGCAGCCTGCAGAACAGCTCTTCGGAGCAACCGGACATTGCAATCGTCGGAGAGCTGAATCCCGATCTGATTGTCTACGGTGCGCCGCGCGAGCTGCCGGAAGAAAGGGAAGTGTTGGCCAGCGGCTTTACGCTTACCCTCGGTAGTTCCTCGGCCATCCTCGCGCATAACCTGGCGCTGTTAGGCAGCAAGGTAACGTTTAGTTCGCGCGTGGGCGGGGATGCGCTCGGAGAGATGTGTCGCCGCTGGCTGCAAGAAGCTGGCGTACAGGTGGATCACGTGGTTCAGGCGGCCTCTGGAAGTAATACCGGCATCACCGTCATACTTCCCTTCGCAACGACTCGTCGGATACTCACGTACCCCGGCGCCATGTTTGAGATGGGGATCGAAGATCTGGATCTGGACTATCTGGCAACGGCCAAACATTTTCACTTATCCTCTCTTTTTCTGCATCGCAAGTTATCACCCGATATCCCGGAGTTATTCAGAGAGATGAAGAGGCGCGGGTTGACCACTTCTCTCGATACGAACGACGACCCTGAAGACAAGTGGGCCGGTGTGCTTGAGGATGTGCTGCCTCTGGTGGACGTGCTGTTGTGCACGGAGAGCGAGCTGGCCAAGATGGTCAAGGCTGAACCCGCCGCCGAACTCATGTCTGCGAAGGTGCCGTTACTGGTTGTGAAGCGAGGAGCAGCAGGCGCCTCCGCGTACTTCGAGGGCCGACGCATTGACGTGCCTTCGCTTCGAGTGGAAGTGAAAGATTCAGTAGGTGCCGGCGACACGTTTGACGCTGGCTTCCTGCACAAGTGGGTTCGCAAGGCTCCGCTGGAAACTTGTATCGCATATGGAAATCTCGCCGGAGGGCTATCCGTCACGCGGTCCGGTGGCACGGAAGCCTTCTGTGACAGGGCATACCGCGAAGCCTTTTTCCAACAACATTGGCAGCAGGAAAAGCTTGTGCCGTACGATTCGGCGATTCGATCCGTCGTGAACGTTGCCACTGATCCGAAACCTGCCGCCGAAAAATCCGCGGCGTCACACAACTCAGTGGATGAGATGCGTCAGCTGCTGCGGGAGAACCGGGAAGGAAAACGCCGAGGCATCTACTCGGTGTGCACTGCGAATCGCCTGGTGCTGGAGGCGGCATTTGCGCAGGCCGCACACGACGGAAGTTTGTTGCTCATTGAAGCGACATGCAACCAGGTCAACCAGCAGGGAGGCTACACCGGCATGGTGCCCGCGCAGTTTCGAGACTACATCCATGCCATTGCCGAGGAGATGCATTTTCCCTTTGAGCGAGTCATCCTGGGTGGAGACCATCTTGGCCCCAATCCGTGGAAGGACGAGCCTGCCAGCGTTGCCATGGAGAAAGCTTGCATCATGGTTGCCGCGTACGCGGATGCGGGGTTCAGCAAGATTCACTTGGACGCCAGCATGGCCTGCGCCGATGATGCGACGCCTCTCGCCCCCCAGGAGATTGCGGAACGTGCCGCGCGGTTATGCGAAGTTGCCGAAACTGCAACGCGCAACTCCGCGGCCCACCCGGTCTATGTGATCGGAACTGAGGTGCCTACTCCCGGCGGCGCAGTGGAGGAAATGGAAATCGAAGTCACCTCAACGGAGAACCTGCGGGAGACTCTGGAAGTGCACCGGCAGGCCTTCGAACGAAGGAACCTTCTGTCCGCATGGGATCGGATCATCGGCGTGGTCGTGCAGCCCGGCGTTGAGTTTGACCACGAAACTATCGAGGACTACCAGCCAGACAAGGCCGTGCAGCTCAGCGAATCCATTCTGCAGCAGGATAATATTGTCTTCGAGGCACACTCGACGGACTATCAGACGACGGAGTCGCTTCGCCAACTTGTGAGTGGGCACTTTGGCATTCTAAAAGTCGGTCCTGAATTGACCTTCGTAATGCGGGAAGCAATCTTCGCCTTGGCGCGCATTGAGGAAGAGTGGATTGCCGAGGCACGGCGCTCCAATCTGCGGGCAATCATCGAGCAGGTGATGCTTGAGCATCCCGAAAATTGGAAGGGTTACTACCACGGCGACGAGCATCAGCAGCACATTGCCAGGGTCTATAGCCTGAGCGACAGGATTCGCTACTACTGGCCGAACGCCGAGATATCCAAAGCCCTTGCCGTCCTGCTCGAAAACCTTCGCGACCACCCCGCACCCTTGCCTCTCCTCAGCCAATATCTTCCTCGACAGGCAGAGGCAATTCGTACCGGGACGATCAGCAACGATCCCGTCTCCATCATTCATGGTAAGGTACGGGAGTCTCTGGCGCGCTACGCCGATGCTTGCGGGTTAGCGCTTCGTGGATGACCGAGGATCCACCCCTATGGACACAACTGTCGATCGATCCGTGGAGCCCCTTGGCCTCCGCCGCACGCTGAAGCTTCGCCACCTGATTCTTTACGGCATCATCATCATTCAGCCCACGGCGCCCATGAGTATCTATGGCGTGGTCAGCAATGCCGCACGGGGACACGTGGTGACGACGATCCTCATTGCGATGGTGGCCATGCTGTTTACCGCTGTGAGTTACGGCAGAATGGCGCGCGTGTATCCCAGCGCCGGGTCGGCTTACACCTATGTCGGCAAGGAGATTCATCCATTAGCTGGCTATGTGGTGGGCTGGTCCATGCTGATGGATTACATGCTGAATCCCATCATCTGCGCCATTTGGTGCAGCGCGGCGGCCCAGAATATTATTCCCCAAATTCCCTATGCCGCCTGGGCTGTTGCGTTTGTTCTGGTCTTTACCGGGCTGAATCTGCGCGGCGTGCAAACGTCGAGCCGCGTGAATGCTCTGCTGGCGTTGGGGATGAGCATTGTCGTGGTGGTCTTCATCGCCTACGCCATACGCTACATTGCGCTGGTGGCGCGTCCCGTGGGTGGGCAATGGCTGCTGCCGTTTTACGATCCAACGACCTTCGCTCCCGGACTCCTGTTTCATGGCGCATCGATTGCGGTGCTGACCTATATCGGCTTCGATGGTATCTCCACGATGTCAGAAGAAGTCGAGAACCCACGGCGTAACATCTTGTTGGCAACGGTCATCACCTGCTTCGCCATTGGCGTCCTGTCCGCGATCGAAGTGTATCTTGCGCAGCTTGCTTGGCCGGCACGCATTCCATTCCCGGCCGCCATGGTCGACACCGCGTACGTGCAGGTCGCCCTTCGCGTCGGTGGCAAGTTTCTTTTCCAATTACTGAATGCGACGCTCTTGATCGCCAACATGGGTTCAGGTATCGCTGCGCAATTCGGCGCCGCGCGTCTGCTTTATGGAATGGGACGCACCGATGCGCTGCCAAAGCGATTCTTCGGCGTACTAAATGAGAAGACGAGAATCCCGCGCAACAACGTGCTGCTGCTGGGCGCCGTCACTCTCGCCGGCACGTTTCTGTTGACCTTTGAAAAGGGCGCGGAACTGCTTAACTTCGGTGCATTCATCGCGTTCATTGGCGTAAACGCGGCGGCGCTTATTCACTACAAGTTCCGCTCCCAGGAAAAGGTAGCTTTCGCGGCACTGTCGCCGCTCTGCGGTCTTGCCGTTTGCACGTTCATTTGGCTGAATCTCAATCTTGACGCCAAACTCCTGGGAGCTGCATGGGTCGGAGTCGGTCTGCTTCTCTACTTCGTGATGAAGGGAAACAAGCCGCTGGCAGCGGTGGAATGGTCGGATCCCACTAATTCCGACTGACCAGCGCCGCCACTTGATTCAGCAGTCCCGGCACCCGTTCCCAGCTGGATCCGCCAAACGCAGACCATCTCAATAAATTCACGGCATACACCCCTACCCATGTTTCGAATTGCTCCATCTTCGAAGATGCAACGTATGCGCAACAAAACGAAATGTATAGAAATATGTCGCGGGTAGGAGCCGTAGAAGGTGTTGCCACCGCCTATCGGCATGCCGGCTCGTCTCAGCAGGTGCATCCGGAACGAATCACCCTATCATTAATCTGTTTTTTCTTCTTGACATTGACAGCCGATCAAACGTAAAAGAACAGACATGATCGAAACATTTCACAATCTAATGAAACCAAAGATTGTGTAGCTAGATCCTCGCAAGGGTGAGCAGTAGTCAGCATTTTTACCAGGCCAAACATTTCAGATGAGTGAGGGACAGCAGGCATGAGAGCCATTAATGAAAGCCCGAATACAGGGCGTCGACTCTTTAACGACGTGCGGTCAAAACCAGCTGTTCTCTTTTCTTCGCTATTCTTTCTTTTGCTAGCGGCCACCGCGGCCTTTGGTCAATACACTACTGCGCGTCTGAGCGGCACGGTTCAGGACAACTCCGGCGCGGCAGTCCCAGGGGCATCGGTGACTGTGGAACAAACAGGAACTGGATATCAGCAGCAAGTGAAAACTGGAGACGCAGGCGAGTACCTGTTTCCGAGTTTGCCCATTGGCGATTACCAGTTGACCGTTAGCGTTGCTGGCTTCAACACCTACGTGCAAAAAGGAATTGGATTGGCTGTGGGCCAGGCTGCCAGCCAGAAGGTGGTCCTGACGATCGGGGCGATAACCCAGCAAGTCACAGTGGACGCGAACTCCAACCAGGTGACCACCGACGATGCGGCGATCACGCACATTATCGGTCAAAAGAGCATAGAGAGCTTGCCGATGAATGGTCGCGAGGCCCAGCAGCTTGTCTTTCTCGTTCCCGGCGCAGTGGATGTGACAGCGCAGAACTGCGGCGTTGGTTGTGAAGGGGGCATTCTTCCCGGCGAGCAATATGCAAAGGTCAATGGTGGCGGTGCCAACGGCGTTTACTACCTGTTGGACGGCGTTGACTACAACGACTTTTACATCAACGCCAATTTGCCCTTCCCCAGTCCGGACGCGCTGCAGGAATTCAATGTGCAAACCGATAACATGAGCGCCGCTTACGGAAACGCCACCGGCGGTGTTGCCAATGTTGTTACCAAGTCCGGGACTGACCAGATTCACGGCGATGTCTTTGAGTACCTGCGCAACTACGCGATGGATGCCAGGAACTACTTTGCAGACTCTCCCAATCCGTTGAAGCAAAATCAATTCGGAGGAACCATCGGCGGACCTATCTGGAGAGGGAAGCTATTTTATTTTGGTTCCTATCAAGGCACACGCCAAAACACTGCTATCAATGGCCTCAATTCGCAGGTCCCAACCCAGGCTGAGCGTAACGGAGACTTCTCGGCACTTCTCCCGGGCACGGTATTGACCAACCCCAACCCGAATTCGCCTTACCAGTTCAACAGCAACAACCAGATCAATCCGGCGGCGTTTGACCCGACGGCGCTCTATTTGCTGAATCACATTCCTCTTCCCAACGCCCCGCAGTTGGGGCCGAACTATTTGGTTTACAACGGTGCCCCGTCCATCCAGAATACCGATGAGTACCTTGCCAAAATCGACTTCAACATTGGCAAGCATCATCTCAGCGGACACTATTTTCAGCTCAACTACAACGTCCCCATCATCATTCCGCCGCTAACCAACATTCTTGAAGGCAATTCAGAGACCCCGCAGAAGCTGGGACTGAAGAACGTCAGCGTTGTCGACATCTACACGATCTCGCCCACAATTGTTCTCAATAGCTATTTCGGATGGAACAGCAAGACCGGTCTAACCCAGTCGGCCGCGCCTTTTAGCATTGCGGATGCGGGTGCGAATATTGCCCAACCCACCAATTTCCCGGCAACGCTCAACGTCGATGTATCTGGCGAGTTCATCGTAGGAGATCAACCCGCCACGGGAACGTGGGACAGCAGCCAGATTTCCGATCGTGAAATCGTCAGCCTCGTCAAGGGCAAAAATGAGATCCAGGTTGGCGGCGAATGGACGCATATTCACATGCCCATGGGAAATAGCTATCAGGCGGACGGCAATTACAGCTTTGGTGGCAATTTGAGCGGAAACAATCTTTCAGATTTTCTGCTTGGAGCTGCATCCAGCTTTACGCAGGCAGGCGGGCTGTATTTGGACTTCAGCGGAAACGAGTGGAGCGCCTTCTTTCAGGACACCTGGCATGCGACCTCACGGCTTACCGTAAGCGCCGGTATTCGTTGGGATCCTTTCGCGCCTTACACGGATAGCGAGGGACGCGTAGGATGTTTCGTCCCTGGAGCGCAATCGCAGCGCTATCCCAACTCACCCGCTGGTCTGATCTTCGGCGGAAGCAATCACGATGCTGGCTGCCCGGAATCTTCGATCTACAACAACTTCGGCAATGTAGGCCCCCGCTTTGGCTTTGCCTATCAGTTGACGTCCGATGCCAAGACAAGCCTCCGTGGTGGAATAGGGTATTACTATCAGGCCCCGAACGGCGTAGCCTTTGAAGATGTGGTCGGCATTCCTCCTTTTGCACCGGTCGTGAATATCACCAACACGAATTTTACGAATCCTTACTCCGCCGCGGGTATAGCGAATCCTTTTCCAGGATCATTCGGACCAATCAACCCAGGCCCATCGGCAACGTTCCCTCAGGACATATCCTTCACAGAGATCTTCGATCGGCACTTCCGGCTGCCGCAGATCCTCTCATATAACCTCACGCTCGAACGTCAGTTTGCCAACAACTGGTTCATGCGTCTGGAATATGTGGGAAATAAAGGAACTCATCTAGGTGGTACCGGAGATCAGGAGTCAGGGCTGCTGCAACTGAATCCCTCGGTCTACATTCCAGGTCAGTCGACGGAGGATAATGTTCAGCAACGTCGTCTCTATCCGAACTTCGGCTTTATCGGTTCAATCAACTCCGGAGTGATCAGTAACTACAACGCCGGCCAGATTGAAGTCGAGAAGCGCTTGAGCTATGGCCTCTCATTCCAAACCAACTACACGTGGTCGCATGCACTGAATAACTTCGGTCCCAATGGACAGGAGTATCTGTTTGGAATCGGCGGCATCAATACGTGCGGCTGCGGCCGTTCTCTTGACTACGGCCCAGACGCCGGTGACGCTGCCAACGTCTTTAGATTGTCGGGAATTTATGCCTTTCACCATGTTCCAGTCAATGGCATCACGAACCAGGTGGTTAACGGATGGAACCTGAGCTTCATCACAAACTGGCAATCAGGCTTTCCGTTTACCTCATTCGCAGAGGATGACAACTCCTTCAGTGCCATGGGTAACGATCGTCCTGACATCACCGTGGCAAACATCTCGCAGACCAAGTTGAGTACCAGGCGCTCCCATGCTGCGTTGATCAACGAGTGGTTCAACACTGCGGACTTTGTCCCCAACGCCATCGGCACCTACGGAAACATAGGCAAGAACTCTTTGCGCGGTCCAAGACTTTTCACCACGGACTTAGCTCTGCTCAAAACCGGAAAGGTCGGAGAACGGGTCAACTACGAATTTCGAGCGGAGTTCTACAACGTCTTCAACAATGTGAATTTCGGCAATCCCGATTTCGGACTGACAGACAGCAACTTCGGTCAGATCTCCTCTACTGTTACAGGAGCCGCTGGCGATCCTCGAATTCTGCAGATGGCGCTGAAACTGAAGTTCTAACAAACCTCTGACGAAACCAGGTGTCTGAGAAAAATGTGGGTTGGCTACAATGACTCTGCATCTCCTCAGGCACCTTCTTGCATGCGGCTTCTTAGCCACTTACAAAAGTCACCTGTGGGCGGCAAATATAAAGAAATCTAAGATAGGCCAATGAAAAAACAAGTTCTGGATCCATACTCGATTGGTACGGGCGACCGCTTTGCGCACCAGGCAAAGGCGCAGTTGCAGGCCTGCATCCTGGCGTCGCATCACGGGGTCACGATAGTTCCGGTGTGGAACAAGTCGAATCGCGAACACAACATCATTGGTTCAGACCCGACGGCGACTCGTGCAGCTGCCGATGCCGCCGTGAAGGCGCTCCATTGGGACAAGCCCTATTTTTGCGACGCCGACCACATCACTCTTCAAACTGTAGATCGTTTCCTCGCGCCGTGTGACTTCTACACCATCGACGTGGCAGACGAGATCGGCAAACCAGCGTCACCCGCCGATATAGAAGACTTTGTGAAGCGTCACGCAGATCTCATGGGCACGATAAAGCTGAAAGACGTTGACGAGACATTCGAGGTTACGCAGGATCTCCTTCGCAACACGGCAGGCAAATTTCTTTCCGCTGTAAAAAAAGCTGGCGAGGTTTACCGCAAGATCGAGCAGGTCAAAGGAGCCGACAACTTCATTCCGGAAATCTCTATGGATGAGACAGATTCCGCGCAAACGCCGGTCGAACTACTGATTATCCTCGCCGCGATAGCTGACGAGCAGATTCCGATTCAGACCATCGCTCCGAAGTTCAGCGGTCGCTTCAACAAAGGCGTAGACTACGTCGGCAACGTTGAGCAGTTTGAGAAAGAGATCGCGCTTGACTTCGCAGCCATCGCCTATGCCATCGAGCACTTTGGCCTGCCCGCAAATCTCAAGCCGAGCATACACTCCGGCAGCGATAAATTCTCGATCTACCCCGCCCTCCATGCCACGATGAAGCGCTTCAATGCAGGCGTACACCTGAAGACCGCTGGCACCACCTGGCTCGAAGAACTGATCGGGCTCGCAGAAGCCGGTGGCGATGGGCTGGCACTCGCGAAGGAAGTCTACGCCGAAGCTTACGGCCACCGTGAAGAACTATGCGCACCCTACGCATCGGTGATCGACATAGATCCGGCAAAACTGCCTTCTCCCGTCGAAGTAAATGGATGGACCTCCCTGCAATACACCATGGCGCTCCGTCACAACCCCAGCGAGTCGCAATACAACAGCAGCTTTCGTCAGCTTCTGCACGTGGGTTTCAAGGTCGCAGCGAAGATGGGAGCTCGTTACCTCGATCTATTGGAGAGCAACGAAGCAGTTGTCGCCAGGAACGTGACGGAAAACCTGTATAAGCGCCACATCGCACCACTCTTTCTCGGCCAGCATGAATAGCCAGAGCGATCTCCTAATCCAGCAGTAGGATCGCGGCATCGCATGGAGCCATGTCTGGAGATCGTCTGCTCCTGGCCGGCAGACTGTTCTGCGTCTCCAATGACGATCTACTCGCTCATTTCCGCCGTTTTCAGACGCGTGCCAGAGGTGTCGTTTCTGAGCGCCAGTGATCTTATTGGAAGCAGAATTATAGTGATTCGCCTCCCGTACAAATTCACTTGACGCTCCCCCAAAAGCGAGCGCACCCTTACCTCACCTTCACGGCATCTTCACCCGAACCTCCGACACTCCAGAGCCATCAACCATCGTGTTATTAGCCACTGGCCTTCTTGGAGCCGGTTGTATGTTCCGTAGAGAGCGGCTGGCCCACAAATAAAATTCAATCCACACCTTGGGTGCCCGTTCGTGCAGTCTCATCCCATAAGTGGGCGTTCGAGCAGGAAGCACGGTTCTCCATGACGGATCAATGAAAAAAGCAGTACCCTAAATGAGAACGAAGCGCAGGAGACCATGCCTCTATCACCGCGTGAGCTACTGGAAAAAGAGTTGGAGTCCGTCGTGCGAGATATCCAGGCGATCGAGGACCAGATCGCAAACGATCCTCCCGACACCTCTGGCGAACTGCTCCGCCTGAGAGAGATTCAGCGCACCTATCGCGGTATTGCTGCAAGTATCAAGCAGGCCATTGCGCTGGAAGACTCGCGTTCCATCGTATGACTGCGCATTCGAGCAAAGCTCCCCTCTCCCTCCGCCAAACATCAAAACACCAAAACTTCTCGAAAACCCCGACAAAACACAACAACTCCGACTCCCCCAAAATCTTCACCGCGAGCCCTCATCTCAAACTAGATCGAGCAGTCCCATAGAGTTGATACTTCACCGAAAGCAAATACTGATGAGCCATAGCCACCGCCGCCGCCCCGTCTCCCGCCGCCGCCGCACACCGTTTCGTAGAGTTATGGCGCACATCCCCAGCAGCAAACAGCCCCGGAATACTTGATTCCATGAAGAGCGGCGCTCGACCATCCGCCCACATCTCCGCTGACAGGCTCGACCGGTCAAGATCCGGCCCAGTCAGAATGTAGCCCGCCGGGTCGACATGCAGCACCCCGGGTTTTGCCCAGTCAAGGCGAGGCTTTCCTCCGATACAAACAAAAACGCTGTGCGTCGCGATGGAGGCAGTCCTTCCCGAAGTCTCATCGCGATACGTAATTCCTTCCAGCGCATCCGCCCCTTCGAGCGAGGTTAGCGTGGTCCTGGTCAGCACCGTAATCGCCGAGGTGTCTTCAATGCGCTCCAACAGATACGTCGAGAGCGTGTCCTTCAGTCTCTCCCCTCGGACAAGCATCGTTACCTGTGTCTTTCGCGCGAAGTTCAACGCAGCCTGCCCCGCAGAGTTTCCGCCGCCCACAATCACGACATGCCCCTTGCAGATCTCAGCCTCGCTCGAACCCGCACCGTAGTAGAGACCGCGATTCAGAAAATGATCCTCTCGTTCAAGCGCAAGTCGTGTGTACTCCACGCCAGTGGCGCAGATCGTGGCCTTCGAAGCGATCCGCTCGCCGCTGGCGCACCAGCTTAACTGCCAACCATCCTGACGCTCTCCAGCAACTCCCTCGAGCCCTACAATAATCTCCGCTCCCATTCGTATCGCTTGCAGACGCGCCCTGCTTGCGAGCTCCCATCCGCTGATTCCATCCGGAAACCCCATGTAGTTCTCAATCTTTGACGTGCTGCCAGCCTGCCCACCGGCGGCGGTCCTCTCGACAACGATCGTGCGCAGTCCTTCCGACGCCCCATAAAGAGCGGCGCTCAAACCTGCCGGTCCCGCACCAAAGATCGCCAGATCGTAGCACTCGTACTTCGGTCCTTTGAACCACTCCAAAGCCATCGCCAGGTCGCGCAGACTAGGACAATAGAGTTTCGTATTCTCGCTGAGAACGCAGACAGGAAGTAGAGGGTCTGCGACTCCTGAGATTCCCGGCAGCTTCCGAGCGTCCTCATCCGTATTCAGTTCGACCCAGTCATACTCACAGCAGTTACGGGTCAGGAAGTCCCGTATCTTGTAACCCGCGGCCGAATTCGCGCGTCCATAGATGACGATCCGGCTGTTCAACATCTTTCCTTCATCCTGAAACCCAGATCATCCATAGAGTTTCTCCTTCGGTTTCTATTTGATCCTGGAGCAAGAAGAAAAGCGTCGGAAGAATTCCCGACGCTCCCCTTTAATTCCAGAATCAACCCGCCGACTCATCATTCTTCGCGCCAGGCAGACGCTTGATAAGTAAGTCAATCTGTCCAGCGTGATGCGAGATATGTTCGCAGACGTGAAACCAATAACAGAAGTTATTGATCGGACCACCGCCCCACCCCGGCTCCTTCAGAGCAGTAGTGAACCACGCATCATCCTTCTTCGCAAACTCGACTAACGTCTTCTCTCGCGCCTCGCGAATCGCATCCTGATAGTAAGCAATATCGTGACCCTTGATCTTCTCTCGCCCAGCCGCACCAAGGTTCATCGCCGGACCCCACTTCGCCTCATAGTCCGCTGGAAGCTTATCGAAGTTTTCGTTCCCAAACGTAATCCTCTGATAGAGAACCTCAGTTGCCGCTAGATGAAGCATCAGCGCACCAATCGTGTTCGCATTCCTATCGAACAAATAATCAAGCTGCTCCTGTGTAAGATCGCGAGTAGGCCCCAGCACAGCAGGCTCCATCCACGTCAGCATCGAAACCATCGTTCCGATTTGTGGCGTATACCCGGAGATCGGCCTACCAATCATGTTGATCGTCGCCTTATCGTACGGCGGAGCCATTCGCGGCATCGGCGAGCGTTTCGCTGGCGGCGGAGCAGGGGCAGGCGATTGGGTCGTGGTTGTGGACTGCGTTCCCGCAGGTTGAGCAGCCTGTCCAAACAGCGGCACACCCGCTGCAAGGGCACCTAAAGCCGAGTTAGCGAGAAACGTCCGGCGCGTCGAAGCTGAATGCATCGAAACCTCCTGTTTTTACGAGACATCAAGCTTACACGCACTTTTGATTGCGAGGATTTGGCGGATGTTTTTATCTGGATCACAAAGAAGGGATCGCCAGCGAAGCTCGGAGCGACACGAGATGGCCGCTGACCCGGACGAATCAGCGGCCATCTTGAAACACAAGACTACTTCGGAAGAATCTGAAGCGCCGTTTGAGGAGCCGAACGTATCACTGACAGCGGCAGCTTGGTATGAGCTGTAGCCAGGTTATCCGGCAGCGCCGCAATCCACGCGTTCATCGACACATCAATAAAGTGAGGGGCAGCTAACATCTCAAGAAAGACGAGATCTTCTGTCCCCGTATTCTCGATGTAGTGCGTAGCCATAATCGGCACAAACCCGACATCGTTCGCAGAAAAATCCATAGTCCGCGCAGCAGCTCCAGTGGTGGCGATCGTCATGCGCCCTTTGCCATGAATGTAATACTGCCACTCGTCGGAATGGGGATGCCAATGAACCTCCCGCATCCCACCCGGCTTAAGCGTTACCTGCGCCGCGCACAGCTTCTTCGCTACCGGAAACTTATCAACATCGATGATCTTGACACTTCCTCCGGCCCTCACGGGATCCGGGCGCTGCTCACTGAGCTTGTACGTATATTTGTTTACTGTCTCGAGCTTATCGCCCAAGGCCCGCTTCTGCTCTTCCAGCGATGGCGGTTGGGTGCCCTCAAAGATATAAAGTTGTGTCTGCGGTAGCATGTTGAAGCTCTCGCGCGACCACCCCATGTTCTTCTGAATCACCTCTGGCGGAAGGTGAACCAGAGACTCCGAGATGAGGAAAGTATCCGCCTCCGAGAATGCGCCGTCGTTGAACACCAGCAGAAACTCCGTGCCCTGCGGCCCGATTCCCTGCAGCGAATGCGGAAACCCGGCAGGGAAGTACCAAAGGTCACCAGGCCCAACGTCATCGATATACATCTTCCCGTCCGGTTGCAGAATGGTGATGCGCGTCGTCCCGGTAAGCACAATCGCCCACTCATCCGACGTGTGCCAGTGCAGCTCACGAATCGAATTCGCAGTAAGACGCATGCTCACCCCGGCAATGCTCTTGCTGGTCGGCAACTCGCGGACCGTCACCTGATCCGTCCAGCCACCGTTCTGTACCCGGCGTGACGCGAGGTCGAAGGAATACCAGATCGGACCCATATTCCCGTGATCGGTAAAAGGCGGCATGTGGGAGTTGGGGTTCTCTTCGATCAGTGGCTGATTCGCCGGTCCGGGGTCGCTGGCGTAATCGCCTTGACGCCCTGCCAGTAGTTCCTCACGCGTCTGCGCTGTAGCAGTCAGTGTTGCCACTCCTGCTCCGGCCAAAGCCGCGGTCGTCATAAAGGCGCGCCGCGATACATTTGCGATGGAGTCAAAGGTGTTCTCAGTTGAGGCCTGTGAGTCGGCTGGAACGAGTTCGGTCTTTGGGTTCATCTTTTCTCCTTGGTTTTCGTGATCTGTGAAAGGGGCGATAGCGAGGGAGCATAGCAAGCTCCGAAATATGAATCTGCGAAACATATGACCTTTGTTGAATGGCACTCGAGCCGGCCGTCACTTCTGCGCTAACAAAACCATGTCGTCGCCGCTTGCGTGAGCGAGTTTGCCGCGATGTCAGAACACAAGCCACAAAACGTGAAACTCGTCTCTAACGAATCTGGTTTTCTTTGCGCCAATGACCCTTGCGACGGCAACCGCAGTGTCCCGCAGAACACGCAATGCCACATCCCCCGCAAGAGATGAGAACAAATCACTCTTTTGAGGGGTACTTATCCACTACTCAATCTAGGGGCCTCATTCTTGGAGCGTCACTGCATGTGTGCACCCTCTGGCGAGACTCGAATCTACGCTTCCAATTCCTCCGTCGAGCATCCAAACGACAGGAGGGCTCATCCGTGCACTCATTTCCCACTCTGTTTCTCGCGGTGTTCACCGTGGCCTTAGCCGTCTGCACCCAGGGCATCTCTGCCCAGAGCACGCAATCCACTCCCACTCAAACACAGTCTCAACCTCGCAGCCCAGGTGGTGATGTAGGTAGCGGAGCCGGCGACATCGGCAAGGACACCGCCAAAGGAACTGGAGCCGCAGCCAAGGGCGTCGGCAAAGGAGCTGGCGACCTCGTCACTCTCCACCCTGTCGACGCCGCCGGTAACGTAGGCAAGGGTGCAGGCGTCGCCGGAAAGGACGTAGGCGTCGGCGCTGCCAAGGGCACAGGCAAAATCGCCAAAGGCACAGGTCGCGGCGTTGGCAAGATCTTCCACCACGGCCATCACGACGACGAGCCCGCATCGACCCCACATAACTAAAACCGAAGCCGGGGCGGAGCGACGAGCCGCGCGCCGGCTTTGCCCCTCGCATTAGGAGAGCAGTCCTTCGCATTCCAAAAACGGAAACCCGAAAAATAAATCCAGAAAATTTGGCGTCTGCGCTCATCACCATCTTTGCGTGGCCCCGACACATTCGCGTTCCCTTTCACAAAAGAGGGAACGACAAATCCAGCGCTGCCCAAGGGAGATTTTGGATGCCAAGTATTGTGATCGTTCTGTCAGCGCTGCGCCATGGTTCATCCAGACTCCTTCGATTGACCACCGTCACCGTTCTACTCCTCTGCGCCTTCGCAACCACCAAGGGACGCGCTCAACAGAAAAAGCCTGACCTCGTCTTACGTGGAACTGTGACCTACGCCGATCGTCAAACCTATCTCGAACTACCGTTCACGGTCGGCAAGAATGTCACTCGCCTCTCCGTGGAGCTCTCGTATACCGCACACGATAAACACACTACTCTCGATCTAGGCGTCTTCGACAGCGAGCGGTTCCGCGGCTGGAGCGGCGGCAACAAAAGTTTCTTCACCATCTCCGAGACCGACGCGACACCATCCTATCTACCTGGCGTGATTGTTCTCGGACAGTGGAAGCTGATCCTTGGAGTCCCGAACATCGAAGAAGATGTGCGTTCCGACTATGAAGCGAAGATCTACTTCTCTCACCTGAACGATCCTCTCGAAGGCTCGACCTTCAGCCAAAAGCCTCTTCGCGAAGGAGCCGCATGGTATCGAGGAGACCTGCACATGCACAACGCGCACAGCGATGGCTCCTGCAAGAGCCAATCCGGCGAAAAACTTCCGTGCCCACTCTACAAGACCGTAGAGGACGCAGCGAATCGCAAACTCGACTTCATCGCAATCACCGATCACAACACCATGTCGCAATACAACGACATGCGAAAACTGCAACCATACTTCGACAAGCTTCTGCTGATGCCCGGGCGTGAAATCACAACGTTTCAGGGACACGCCAATGTTTTCGGAACAACCACCTTCATAGACTTCAGACTCACCAGCCCTCACGTTCCCACGGTGAATAAACTGCTCGATCAAGTGCAGGAAGTCCACGGCATCATCTCTCTCAATCACCCCGGTTCGCCATCAGGCGCTGCCTGCATGGGCTGCGGCTGGACGGCACCGGACACCGACTTCAGCCGCGTCAACGCAATCGAAGCCATCAACGGCGGTTCGCTCGACGGTCCAAGGTCCGGCATCCCGTTCTGGCAGGACAAGCTGAACAAAGGCTTTCGGCTGACCGCGATTGGCGGTAGCGATAACCACGACGCCGACTATGGTCCCACCATACGTTCAGCCGTTGGACATCCCACCACGGTCGTCTATGCTCCGAACCTCACGGAAGAGGCAATCTTGAACGGTATCCGCGCCGGGCACGTCTTCATCGACATCGAAGGGACGACAAACCGCACACTAGAATTCTCCGCGAACGCTGGCGCAACGACCGTATCGATGGGCGACTCCGTCGATTCGCCCACAGGCCAACAGATTCGTTTCACCGCCAGGATGCTCGGCCTCGAAAATGCTCACCTCGAAATCATCCGCGATGGCAATCTCACGACACTCGTCGACGCTTCTCCGATAAAGACAACAGAAGAGACGCGCACTTTCGACTATGTAAGCGATGGCAAGCGCCACTGGCTTCGAGTAAACATTCGATCAGCAGAAGGAGCTCTGTTGATCCTCGGAAATCCTATCTATTTAAACTTTTAGCAGCTTTTGCAGGCCTCAAATCGGCACCGGAACGTCGACCTCCCGCCTTGCACTCAACGATTGATTCGCCGTGATCACCGCTAGCGCCGAGCGCATTCCGACATGGGCGTCAGCGACGGGCTTTTGCCCTGTACGGATGCATTCGATGAAGGCCCGGCAAGCGGTGGTCGTTGGATCTTCGGTGACGGGAATGTCCAGACGTTTGCCGGAACCACGGTACGGCATCTCGCCCGACGGACGATAAGAAGCCCCGGCAGTTATAGCCTTTACTTTCTCGCCAGGCTTTGACGGGAGTTGGTTAGCGCGTTTCGGCTCGTAAAAAAACTCAGCGTCCTCGAGCGTGAGATTCAGACTACCCTTTGTCCCATAGATCCAGAGCTGATTACCCACCTCGGCATTGTCAGTCAGGGAACTGAAGACGAAGCGTCGCCCCTTCGAGTAGCTGAGAACCGCCTGCACGTTATCATCATTCTCGCGGCCATCATGGTAGACGGCGATGCTGCCGGTGGCGTACGCGGCTTGCGCTGTTTCACCGAAGACCCAGTTTGCAATGTCTATGTGGTGCGAGCCCAACTCGGCCAACAACCCGAGGGAATACTCGTTGTAGAGTCGCCAGTTGATCAGGCGTTCGAGCGATGGATCAGGCACCGGACGGCGCCAATCACTATTGCGGTGCCAGTATCCATAGATGTGTGTAACATCGCCAATTTCTCCACGCTGTACGTAGTCGATGGCGGAACGAATCCATGGCGCGTAGCGATATTGATGGCCCACCTGAAAGATCTGTTTGCCGGCATCAACTTTCTTTACAAAGTCGGTCACTTCCGTCACGGTGAAGGCCATCGTCTTCTCGCCGTACACGTGGCGCCCACTTTCGAGCGCCGCGATTGCATGTTCCGCATGAAAGCTAAGCGGAGTAGCGACAACGATAGCATCAAGATCTTTGCGGTCAACCAGAGCGCGGTAGTCGGAGTGCGGTGCAACGGTATATCCGCACAACTGGTTGAGTTCTTGAAAGCGCGGCGCGTATACATCCGCTGCTGCGACAATGGTCACTCCGGGCACGCGCAGAAAATTGCGGATCAGCTCTTTGCCTCGACTTCCGGGTCCGATTATTCCAAGGCGAACGGGTGCGGGAGCAGCTGGATCGGCAACGTTCATCGCTGCGATGGAGGTCATCGACTTTGCTGCGAGCGTTGCCGCGGATAGACCTTGAACAAAAAAACGTCGGTTCATCATCGTGTCAGTACTCTCTTTTCTATTTTGCTTCGTGCAGTGGATGTGGCCAGTGGATAGCCCGATAGCGCGGACTGTCAGGCGTGCCTGATACGATCACGGCCTCCGTCTGCGGGCAGGACTGCAACAGACGCGCTGACGCGTCCGGGCTCATGACGAACGTCGCCGTGGATAAGGCGTCGCTGTCCGTGGCGGAAGGTGCGATGACAGTGGTCTGTAGCATGTTCTCTACGGGACGCATTGTGTGTGGATCAAGAATGTGACAGTAACGATGTCCGTCTTTGATGAAGAATTTTTCTGTACAGGCGGACGTAGACAGAGAAGTATCTGCAAGGAGGATTGTGCTGAGAATACTTCCTGCATGCGCAGGATCGGCAATGTTTACGGGCCAGCCCTGCGATCCGGGAGGAGCGCTGATTGCGTAGATGGTGCTGCTTCCCGCCGAGATCAGCGCGGCGGATACATGTTGCTGACGTAACAACGCGACGACGCGATCAACTGCGTAGCCTTTGCCGATGCCACCGGGATCGAGCTCCATCGAAGAATGATTGATGAAAGTGACAGTGCGGGTCGACGCGTCGAGATGGATGTTGCTCCAGCCCGTCTGCTTCTTCAGAGCGAGAAGCTCCTCTTCCGTCGGGATGCGTCCGTGATTGAAGAAGAACCCCCATGCGCGCATTAGAGGCCCAACGCTGATGTCGAAGGCTCCATCTGAACGACTGCTCCAGGAGAGTGCAGTCTGGAGAAAGTCGAAGGTTTCGGGATCGGTAGTGACCGGATGTATGCCGGCATCCCGGCTAATACGTGAAAGCTCGCTCGTTGGCTGATAGTTGCTGAGGAGCGCTTCGATTCGATCAACCTCCTCGAAGGAGATCTGCATCCACCGGTCTGCCGTCTCCTGATTCGGAGCATACAGATCGATCGTGAACTCCGATCCCATAGCGCGGTGAACATCATGGAAAAGCGCAAGATGTCTCTGTTGCGAAAGCGCAGAGATTGCGCCTGGAAGTGTGAATGCAACGAGCGTCGCCGCGGCGCGTAGTGTCTGGATCAATCGGGGCATCTAGAAACAGAATATCCCCGGAACCCGTCGAAACGCATCTAGAGGAGATATAGCGAATCTCGAATGCCCGATTACCCCAGACTCACCGTTCGCGAAACTCACCTTTGTCAGCCATGTTCTGATGACAGACAAGGCAGGACCGGCTGGCGGAAGTATGCAACGAGGAGACCAACGCGTAGGTGAGACCATGCGTGGTCCAGGTAATTACGTTGAACCCCGCCTTCGTCTGGTAATGGAAGGTTAGTCCGCGTGACGTGATCTCCTCCCCACCATATGCCTCGGCCGACTTGCTCGAAGCAACCAGCAGGCTAATCTGGTCGTTCTTCATCGCGAACGTGACCAGCGCTGCGTAACTGTTCCCGTAGCTCACCAGTCTTGCTCCAACCTGTCGATAAGCAGGTTGGTCATTTGGCAACAATTGAGATGTCGGCAGTCGGAAGTCGAACGGAACCTTACCGGCAAACCATGCCGTTACGTCTTCCGGAGATTCCGAATTAATCTCGAGCGGAAGTTTGCCGTCAAGATAGCTTCGGTGCGTGGTCAACGCCGTATCCACATAGGAGGCGGCACGCGCCCGCCGAGCGATCGTTGGAACGAATACCATCGCCAACACAAACACGAAAGCGATCGTCGCCACCGCTCTCCATGGGAACGCTGTGAATTCGCTGCCCCCCTTTGATTGCTTCAGAAGCCGCAACACACGTCCGTAAAGACGCTCTGGCGTATCCTCGGAAGCGGATACATGTTGAGCCGCCATGACACGAGCACGCAACTCCTCCGAAGCTCTGTAAAGGGGCCGCGAACGATGCAGCACATCGGCAAGTGCTTGCTCTTCTTCAAGCTGACTTTTACAGTCGGCGCAGTCTGCAAGATGAGCGCGAAAGTCTTCCAATTCCCGATCTCTCAATTCGTTATCGAGATAGAGTGAGACGTTGTGGATACGTTCATCGTCAGTGTTCATTCCATGACCTCCTTTCTCGCGAAATCGGAGGTCTTAAAGGCAGCCGAGAGCAACGTCCGCAGCTTGGTACGTGCTCTTGCGAGGCGTGACATTACTGTCCCCGCGGGACAATCTAAAATCGTCGCAATTTGCTGATAGGAAAGCTCCTCGAACTCTCGCAACAAGATGACCTCGCGGAAATCCACAGGCAGTTGTTGAATCGCATCGCGTACTTGCTGATGTTCCACTTTACTCACGTAGAACGCATAAGGATCCTTTGCAGCATCTGCGAAATCCAGAGCGTCCTCCTCTCCATCCATTGCAACAACTTTTGCGGTGCGCCGTTGGCGTAACTGATTGAACCAGATGTTCCGCAAAATGGTAAATAACCAGCCCTTCACGTTGCTACCAGTGCGCAGGCTTCCCATCGCCCTTATCGCGCGAACATAAGTCTCTTGCACCAGGTCTTCTGCCTCACTTCGATTGCGAGTGAGTACAAGCGCATAGCTGAACAACCCGTCAATATGTTCGATACCAGCAGCCTTTACGTCAGGTGAGCCCTCAGGGGTCAAAGACATATTTCACTACCTCTACAAAACCGGACTTGAGAGAATATTCCCAAAAAAATCTCGGGTACACACAGGACCACCCCGTGTAGAGCGTCCCCCGTATCCGGTGCCGCAAAGACTAAAATGCAACATTCTAAGAGCGGTACGGTAGTAGGGACGCTACTGATATATGGCGCAAATTCTCCATAATTCGCGTCAAGCTTTCCGCAATCGCCCATTCGCGCGCGTCTCTAGTCCCCGGCGCGCCGAAGTTTGGTCCGGAGAGTCTTCCCTCAATACCGTGGTTCCACTCGTCAACGTAGCGTAGAACGGCCTCGGCGTACTCCACCTTCTGTTTCATAAACGCCACAATGCACAGTCGCAACAGACGGTCTGCGCGCTCACCCAGTTGTACTAACTCTCGTGAGTTTCGACGTATACCTCCGCGCAGGAGCGCGACGGTGTGCGAAGCAATCTCATTTGCCTGCCGAGATGTGGACGACAGGGCCGCAGAGATTGTTCGTACGGTTTCGACAAAGCCCTGCTGCGAATCGTCGAGTTCTCCTTCGCACAATTCATCGCTCGCGGCGATGATCGTGTGACCGAGGTACTCCAGCTTCTTTCGTCCGCTGGAAGATCGCAATGCAAACTCAACGAGGCCCAAAGCATAGCCTTTCGTCGCGTAGTCAACGGCGTGCAACGAGAGACGTAGCATTTCGATCAGATCCAGGCGCAATCTACAGATGGATCTCTCAGTAGCCAATAACGAGACCGGAGATACCCGGCCGGTCTGGCCAGAAAAGCTGGTCAAGAAACATGATATATCAGATATTTTAGGTTGAAAAGAATCCTGAGATTCCCTTCCTCGAGAATCTAGTGGCGGAAAATGATCGTTAGACACGCCGCAACGGGCAGTGTCTATTTCTGAACTCAGAGAGGGAGTCAAAGTAGTACCTCAATCCAAATGATTTGCGGCGCGACCAACTCGATCGTAGGTGCTGCCTTTTGCGCTCGTTAAGGTAGAAACACCATTCCCATTGTTTTATTCCCTAACGCCCGGCGCACCCTGATCACACCAGAATTCGAGGAGGGAATCACTCCATGCGGAGAGCTCTTGTTTCACGCTAATCCCTCTCGCTCTCACCCGCGCCTTGATCTACCCGCCGCACACGCAGACACACTTACATTTAGCGTCTCCGTGATCGGCTCGGGCTCCATCGGAGACGAAATCCTACATTCCGGATACCAACGTTTATATTGCTCGAGCGCGGCCTTCGCGGCGTCGCTTATTTTGTGTGATGGCGAGCCGCCCCATCTAACCAGCCCGTAATTTTGAGGCATTCGATCTTCCTGCCATCGAGTCGAATCATCTCAGTTCAGTGCAGACCAAAACTGCTACACTCCTTCAACGATCCGAAAATCTCTCTCCACACTCGACCCAAGCGCAACCAAAGCCTTCTTATAATCCGAGCTCTCATACGCTGCCAGTGCCTGCTCGTAGCTATCGAACTCAACCACCACCGTAGGCTGATTCAACCCGGCCTCATGAACCGTAGCCGCGTTTCCAGGACCAACCAGCAGACGCGCACCAAACGGCCCCAACGCCGCCGAAGCCAACTCTCTATAGCTCCTCATCGCCGCCTCGTCACCAACCTCCCTGTACGCAACTACCCAATAGCCCTTCTTCATCGTTCCCTCACTCAGCTTCTTTTACTCGCAGAGTTTGGATGCGACTTCAGTCGCAGAGATCGCAAAATAATGAGCAAGAGTTCTTGTTCTCTATTTTGGAAAAGCGCGTTTAAAGCCGTTGATATGATCATGAACTGACGGAAATTCGGCGTTTCCCCCTTCGCGTGTCTGCGAAGGACGGGATGAGAAGTTGCTTCCAGAACGCCATGCTCAGCCCCGCCTGGCTGTCTAGGCCCTTCTCATCCCATCAATAGCTAAACGCCCGTCCATCGATCTAGGAAGCTTTCTTCCTCAACCCCGGAGCAGCTGCTTTTTCATCTTCGCGACTCTTCTGCGCCGACGTCTTCTCCTTCGAAGACATAGCCTTCTTCTTATGCTCCGGCTCTTGCGAACTCTCCAGAAGAATTGGCTGCGCAGCGTCGGTAATCTTCGCTGCTGCCGCCAGCTCTTCATTCAAATTCTCGGTCAGCAGATCAATCACATCCTGCATTCCGAGCGTCTTAGCCATCGCAATCGTCGCCTGATACCCCGCGATCTCATAGTGCTCGGTCCTGAGCGCAGCGCCAATCAAACCGCAATCGAATGAAGCTCCCTCTTCGTCCTTCTCCAGAGCATCCTTCCCTTCTTCAACGATGCCCTCCATTCCATTGCAGTGCTGTCCGGTTGGCTTCTCCCCCAAATGTTCGAAGACCTGCTTCAATCGCTCCACCTGGCCCTTGGTCTCTTCTAAATGCTTCGTGAAAAGTTCCTTCAACTTCGCGTCCTTCGCTCCCTTTGCAAGCTTGGGCAGCGCCTTCACTAACTGATTTTCCGCGCTGTACATATCGCGCAACTCATCCAGCAAAACGTCATTAAGTGGCATGTCAATCTCCTATGTGATCTATAGATTCCCGGCGTTCGCGCCACGTGCGAATCACCCTATGAGAGACACAGTTTCATTTCAAAGTTGGCCATCTCACAAGGTTTATTAAGTAATGAGGGGGCCCCGGCACGACCGCGGCCCCCTCTGGCTCTTAGCTATTTCTTAGCCGACGATGCCGACTTCGTGTGGGCATCCGTTGACTTGCCATGCGCCGCCGTGGACGACTCATGTGCCTTCTGGGAGTGTTTGTGAGCCTCGTCATGGTTGCCCATGTCGTGCTTTTCGGCTGCGTTGAGATGGTGACTTGCTGCTTCGTTATGATGCCGCGCGGCATCCATATGCGCTTGTTTTGCCATGGTTGTTCACTGCCTTTTCTGGGAAACGGATCACCCAACCGATACGATGGCGCCGTATCTCGCCGCGTTATCCACCCCTTCAGCATCCAAGCGACGGTACACCCAGATTTGTTCATCTATTCAAAAAAAGCGTCTGACCTTCGATCAGCAATGGGCGTCTGTTCACGCAAACGGCGTTACACTTCAACCCAATGCCTACCATCCATGCAGGCCGATTCACCACCCATATCGACGGTCCCTTCGTTGTCTTTCTTATAGGTCTTCGCATCAACCGTCTCCTGGCTGTCAACAAGTGGCTTCCCACCGCAAAGGCCATGGGCCCCATGCTCAGCGAACTCTACGCCCACCCCGAACTAGGCTTCCTCGGTGGATTCTCTTCCGTCTACTTTCCCGGCGTCATGGTCACCCAATACTGGCGCTCCTTCGACCACCTCGTCGACTACGCCCAGTCCCGCAACGCCTCCCACCTCCCCGCATGGAAGGCCTTCAACCAGAACATCGGAGGAGACGGCACCGTAGGCATCTGGCACGAAACCTACCAGGTCGCCGCCGGTCAGTATGAGTGCGTCTACGCCAACATGCCCCGCTTCGGTCTCGCCCAGGCCGGTGGTACCCACGAGCCAGCCACCGGAAACCTGCGCGACGCCCGCACCCGCATGGCCCCGCCACCCCCACCCATATAA
>CAZZZG010000022.1:0-48063 GCA_964658525.1 uncultured Edaphobacter sp. | reverse complement strand
GGACCTTCAAGGAAGCGATGATGAAGGCGGTGCGGTCGCTGGAGACGGGCAAGAAAGCTACGGCCGATGACATTGAGCCGCGACGATTGACGCAGCGGCTGGTGACTCCTCATCCCGAGCGGCTGAGCTATGTTCGGTATGCGTTTGAACGAGGGATGACGGTGCGTGAGGTTGCGCGCATGACTTCGATGGATCCGTGGTTCTTGTACCAGATCAAGCAGATTACGGACGAGATCAAGGCTGTCGGTGGCGTACCGACGGCTGAGGTGACGGCGGAGCAACTGCGTGCGGCGAAGCGGATGGGGATCTCGGATGAGAGGCTGGCGGCGAGTTGGGGACTGACCGGCGCGGAGGGTACGGCGGCTGTTCGGGCGCTGCGGAAGAAGCTGAACGTAATGCCGGTGTACAAGATGGTGGATACGTGTGCGGGCGAGTTTGAGAGTTATACGCCCTATCTGTACAGCTGCTATGACGAAGAGGATGAGGCGCCGCCAACAAAGAAGAAAAAGATTCTGATTTTGGGGAGCGGGCCGAACCGAATCGGGCAGGGAATTGAGTTTGATTACTGCTGTTGCCATGCGGCGTTTGCGCTGCGTGAGGATGGGTACGAGACCATCATGGTGAACTGTAATCCGGAGACAGTGTCGACCGACTATGACACGAGCGACCGGCTGTACTTCGAGCCGCTGACGCTGGAGGACGTGCTTGGGGTATATGAGCATGAGGCTTCGTCGGGCGCGGAGATTGGGATGATTGTGCAGTTTGGTGGACAGACTCCGCTGAACTTGTCGCTGCCTCTGAAGAACGCGGGCGTGCCGATTATTGGGACATCTCCGGAGTCGATCGATCTCGCGGAGGATCGCAAGCGGTTTGGAAAGTTAATTGAGGAGTTGAAGATTCCGCAGCCTGAGGGCGCGATGGCGACGAGCGTCGAAGAGGCTGTAGCCGGCGCGAATCGAGTGGGGTATCCGGTGTTGGTGCGGCCTTCGTATGTGCTGGGCGGACGCGCGATGGTCATTGCCTATGACGATGAGGCGATTGTGCGGTACATGTCGACTGCGATTGAGTATTCGCAGGAGCGGCCGGTGCTGATTGATCACTTTCTGGAAGACGCGGTTGAGTGTGATGTGGATGCGTTGTGCGATGGCGATGATGTGGTGATCGCGGGGATCATGCAGCATATCGAAGAGGCGGGAATTCACTCAGGGGACTCGTCGTGCGTTCTGCCTGCGGTTGATTTGAGTGATGATGTGTTGCGCACAATTCGGGAGTACACGCGGAAGCTGGCGATGGCGTTGAGTGTGCGGGGGCTGGTGAATATTCAGTTTGCGATTCAGCGGGGAACCGTCTACGTCATCGAGGTGAATCCTCGGGCTTCGCGGACCGTGCCGTATGTTTCAAAGGCGACAGGAATTCCTCTGGCGAAGGTTGCTTCTCGGATCATGGTGGGACGGAAGCTGAAAGATTTGCTGCCAGAGCAAGTAGCAAGTGGGAAAGACCTGGAGACGGGCTCTCACTACTTCGTGAAATCGCCGGTGTTTCCGTGGGGTAAGTTTCCGGGAGTCGACACTGTTCTTGGGCCTGAGATGAAGTCTACCGGTGAGGTGATGGGAGTCGCTGACAACTTTGGCGAGGCGTTTGCGAAGGCACAGATTGCCGCCGGGCAGGTGCTTCCGCTGCAGGGAACGGTGTTCCTGAGCGTAAACGATCATGACAAGGAAGGCGCGGTTTCGCTGGCGCGGGAGTTTGTGGAGATGGGATTCCACGTGGTGGCGACGCATGGGACGGCGATTGTGCTGGAGCAGGCGGGACTGCAGCCGGAGCGTGTCTACAAGGTGAAGGAAGGTCGGCCGAATGTGGTCGATCTGATCAAGGGAGACCGGATTCAGCTGATCGTGAACACGCCGCATGGGCAGGATACTTTCTTTGACGAGAAGGCAATTCGGCGGGCTGCCGTGATGGCGAGGATTCCTACGATTACGACGCTGGCTGCTGCGCGGGCGGCGGCTGATGGGATCTCCGCACTGCAGGAAGGTACTTTGAGTGTCGTTGCGCTACAGACGCTTCATGCGAACAGGATTGCGGGTGAGGTCAGGGCGGCTGCGACGGTGGAGTAGGAGCGGGGCGCGAAACTAGTAGGGAGCTAGTAGGGGTCGTGGGCTAGCCTTGCGCCGATGGCGTAGCCGATCGTGGAGAGAGGGAGCCAGGTGCCGACTAGGAGGCCGTCCCCGCCCATGAGTCCGCTGCCGTGACGAAAGGTGAAGAAGGTGCGCCAGAGTTTGTCGACCGCTCCGCAGTTTTCGCAGAGGCCCTTGCCGGTGGGCAGATCGAGCACCCAGACGCAGACGATGGAGAATATAACCAGGCCTGAGATCCAAGTGTACGGTGCGATATTGTTCCGCTGCACTCGGGCTATGATTGCGCCGCCTAGCATCGGGACGAGGGCGGCCAAAAATGTGGTGAGTACCTTGGGCGTCGTTGAGTCGGGATCTGGGTGATTGAGGGAGACAGCTACGATGACGCCCACAAGCAAAACAATGGCGATGAGGGTGTGGGTGAGAAACCAGAAGGCTTCGCGGCCAAGGTCACCGAGAGATTTGCTGTGCGAGATGTCTCGTCCGTTCGTCATGGATACCAAAAGCTAGACTACTTCAATGGATATTGTGGTGAGACGGCCTGTTGTTACGTCTTTCGGGTGATGTGATTGGTGGCTTGAGCGCATGGTTGAGCGATTCGCTTTTAGAATAGAGAGATGCTTCTCGATGGTCTTCAACTACCGCTGACTACACCGTTTTATCCGGACGGACGCCTCAATCTTCACAAACTGGAACATAATGTGGCTCGTTATTCGAAGACGCCAGCCGCCGGGTTGGTCGCTTTGGGTGAGACGGGAGAGCCGACGCTTCTTTCAGAGGAAGAGACGCGGCATGTGTTGCGGAGTTGCGTGGGAGCGGCTGCGGCTGAGAAGGTGATGATTGCAGGAGTGTCGCGCGATAGCGTAGTGGGAACGTTGGAACTGGCGGAGTCGGCGGCAGAGTTTGGGTATGACGTGGTTCTGGTGAAGCGACCGTCGATGCTTCGGGACAAGGGTCCGGAGCAACGGAAGGAACTGCTTGCTTATTTTCAGGCGGTGGCTGATCGGTCAGCGCTGCCAGTGCTGTTGTATAGCTCGGCTGCGGAGGATGGCGCGTGGTTGCCCGCGGAGGTTGTGATTGAGCTTGCGGGGCATTCGAAGATTCTCGGGATGGTTGAGGATGCAGGGGACCGCGAACGGATAGAGACGATCAAAAGAGGTACTGCAAATTCTAAGCGCGATGTAACTGTTACGTTCGTATTCGCTGCTGTAACAGGCAGGATGGTGAATCGCAGTGAAGACGCAGAGGCAAAGGACTTGATCTTGGCGACTTCGTTGACGGATGGTGGATCTGCTGTGGCCACGCCATCGAAGACAATACCAAAGACGCGAACAAAGGTGGTGGGATTTCAGATATTGGCTGGGACGACGGATGGGATGTTGCAATCGTTGCGAGGCGGCGGAGTGGGGGCGATGCCTGCGTTTGCTGCGGCTGCTCCCCAGGCCTGTTACGAGGTGCTGGCGGCGTGGAAGGATGGAGACGAGGGGCTGGCGCAGGAGAAGCAAGAGCGGTTGCGGGATGTGGCAGCGAGGATCGAGCGACAGATGGGGGTCGCTGGAATCAAATTTGGGTGTGATTTGAATGGGTACTACGGAGGAATGCCGCGTTTGCCGCTGTTGCCGCTTAGTGGGGACGAACGGGGGGAGATTGAGGCTTTGATGCAGGGGATGCGGAATTAAGGCTTAGTGTTTTGGGGTGACGGGGATTCCCATGCCGCTGAGTTTGCTGCGGGCCTGCATGGCTTCGGGCGAGTTGGGGAATCGCTGGATAAGGGTGCGGAGTTCGCGGGTACCGGCTTCGTTCTCTTTTAAGCTGAAGAGTGCCATGCCCTTGTGGAGATGGGAGACGGGGACCTTGTTGCTGTCTGGGTACTGCTCGAGGACAGCGTCGTAGGCCTTGATGGCTGCGGGGTATTTGCCATCCTTGAACTCGATCTCGGCCTGATAGTAGAAGGAGTTTCCGGAGAGCGGATTGTCGGGATAGTACTTTACGACGTCGCCGAACTCGGAGGATGCGAGGGGGTATTTGGCGGCCATATAGTCGCCGAGTGCGGTCTTGTAGAGCTCGTCGGCGGGTGGGACGGCGGGGCCGGGGGCTTCGGCTGCCTGTGGGATGCCGGCCGAGGGTTTGCCCTTTTTCCCCGTGGGAGCTGCGGTTGTTGGAGGCGCTGCTGTGGTCGGGGTCGGTGGGAGTGTGGCGGAGCTAGTCGGCTGCGGCATGCCAGCACTCATGGACTGCTGCTGACTCTGAACGTCCTGCATCAGCTTCTGGAGGGTTGCGATGCGGGCCTTGATCTCGTCGACGGAGTCGTTGAGAGACTGGATCTGACCGGAGACCTGATCGACCTTTCCGCCTTGCGCGTCCTGCTGGGTTTGTAGCTGCTTGCGCATTGCGTCGACGTTTGCACCCATCTTGTTGATGGAGTCGGCACTCTGTTGGATGAGGTCTTTCATGGCGCCCATGCGCTCGTCGTTCGACTGTTGAAGACGAGCTACGGCGTCCTGCAGGGCCTGGATCTGGGTCTGCAGCTGCACCATGTCCTTGCTGACGGCGAATGCGGATGGCGCCGAGGAAAAGATGACAGCTACGAAGAGAGCGGCAGACGCGAGGTGGAGTCTCGATATAGCGAATTTACGGTGGAGAGTTTGCTCGGGTTTGATCATGGTAGAGCGCTCGGCTTTCTGTCTTCCGTCGACCCCCGCGCTGGGATTGCGCGAGGACTAGAGAGTTGGGGTCAGGTTAGCAGAAACCCCTGTCCTTGAATCAGGACAGGGGAAGGGGAGTCTCGGGTTATGTTTCGGTTGGGTTAGCGGTCGAGAGAGAACTGGGCGCGGCGGTTTTGCTGCCAGCAGCTTTCGTTGTCCTCCGTGCAGAACTGTTTCTCTTTGCCATAGCTGATGACGCGCAGACGGCTGGCCTGAACGCCGGCTGTGACCAGTGCGGTGCGAGCGGCGTTGGCTCGGTTTTCGCCGAGAGCAAGGTTGTATTCGGCCGAACCACGATCGTCGCAGTAGCCGCCGATGACGACTCGAATGCCAGGATGAGCGGTGAGATAGGCGGCTGCTTTTGATGTAGCGGCGGTGGCGTCGGGACGTAGATCGTAGCTATCGTAGTCGAAGAAGACGTCCTGAACATTCTCGTGGAAGGCAGCTTCACTGCCCATGTCGTTATCCGCAGGTGGTGGTGCAGTTGGGGCGACCGGAACACGCACGGTTACGCGGACATTGGCTTCGGTGGTGCCGCCGTCGCCTTTGGCGGTTAGATGGAAGTTCGTCGAGGTAGATGGGGACACCGTCTGGGTGCCGTTGGTGTTCACATCGCCGATGCCGTCGATGGTGACAGAGGTCGCGTTTTGTGTGCGCCAGTTGAGGACTACGGACTGACCAAGATCGATAGCAAGCGGGTCTGCGGTAATTGTGGCGGTGGGTGCAGCGGCAGGCGGTGCAGGCGCAGGACCGAGAGCATTGGGGTCAATGCCGCTGGCTTTCTTATGGCAGCCAGTGACGGCGCCAATGGAAATGAGAGTTGCTGCGATTACCAAGGTTTTGCGAATTCCTGCATGCATTACGTTCATTTTGATATCTCCTGCTAGCGGTAATGTTTCAAATATCTAGTTGCCTGCGAAGTGCTTCCGCAGAGACGATAAGCTTTTACTTCCAACTCCAGTTGGGCATGTCTGCGCCAGCACCGGTGAGTTCGTGTTTTTGGGTGCCGTCGGCCAGCATGGTCATGATCTTCATGTGGGTAGCTTTGCCGTCGGGTGAGTTCGCATAGACGATGTGGCGACCGTCAGGTGACCATGAGGGGAAGTCGCAGCGGCCGCCATCGTGAGTGAGCTGGATCCAGCGTTTCGTGGCGATCTCCATGACGTAAATGTCTTGTCCGCCGGGAGCTCCGGGGCCGTATTTACGATCCCAGGCGAAGGTAAGGAACTGTCCGTTGGGTGACCACGAGGGCGAGGTCGCATAGCCTCCGTCGGTCATTCGCTGGACGTTGGAGCCATCGATGTCCATGACGTAGAGCTGCGGGAGATTGGTGCGTCCGCTTACCCAGGCGATCTGCGATCCGGTGCGCGGGTTGAAGACAGGCGAGACATCGGGACCGCGAAAGTTCGTGATGCGGCGAGGTGAGTTCCCATTGGCGTCAGAGATCCAGATCTCGGGATCGCCGCTGCGCGAGGAGGAGTAAGCGATGTCCTTACCGTTGGGCGACCATGCGGGAGAGAGGTTGGTTCCACCCACAGAAGCGAAGTTGACCATGCGATTCAGGACGAGAGAAAACATCCGGATCTGAAATCCGTCGTGGCCAAGCGATGAAAAGGCTAGGCGTGAGTTGTCCGGCGAGATGCGTGGGGAGATCGAGACGGTGCCAAGATGAGTGATAGGGTGCTGGTTGGCGCCGTCGTAGTCCATCTGCCAGATCTCTTTGTTAGCGCCTGCGAGCTTGACGTAGAAGATCTTCGATTCGGCGATGCCCTGACTGCCTCCGCTGAGGCGGAAGATAATCTCGTCGGCGAACCGGTGTGCGATCTGCCGCGCAGAATCGTCGCTGGCGTCTTCGTTGTACTGTTTGGCGAGTACTTGTGGGTATTGGAGGTTTTTCGCGTCGAAGAGGAAACCGTTGCAGATGATCTTGCTGCCCTGAACGCTGAAGTTGCCGAAGGCGACCATGGCGGCGGAGGTTGGCGCGTCGGCCCACTGTTGGATTTTGATTTCGGCGGGAGCGCCTGGATCGGCTTGCGGCAGGAGACTTTTGGAGACGATGTCGAAGATGCCTGCATTTGAGAGGTCTGCGAATAAGGTCGTGTCGAAGGTGTGCCTGAAGGCCGTAGTCTGGGGGTCATCGGATGCGGGCTTGAAATCGGCGACGGCGATGCGAATGTTAGTGACACCGCTGGACGTCTCGGTCTTGAAGCCTTCTTGCGCATGCAGAATGGAGGCGCCGGCAAGTAGGAGGAGAAGAGTTTCAAGACATCCAATGTAAGCGCGCCAAAGGAAGGTCGTTCGTTTCATTCTATGCATTCTGTTCCATGTTAGACGCAAAGTCGGCTATCTGGGGTGTCTTGTCGCAGATGTGGAGGGGAATCAAAGAAAATATTTGGCGAAACCAAGATATTTTCATTGCGGATGCAGGTGAAAGGTGTATTCGACGGTGATGTGATCGCCTTGTGGCAGTGGACCGAAGCCGTCGACACGCTGGACGGCGCGCATGGCGGAGAGGTCGAGCGTAGGCGAGCCGCTAGGTGTTTCGACGCGCGCGTTCGAGGGAACGCCTTCGCGGTTGATGTCGAAGATGATAGTGGTGCTCTTGCCGATGGAGGTGCGAGGATCAGCCTCTGCGGTATACCAGTTCTGGGCGACCTTACTGTTGACAATGTTGACGTAGTAGGCGAAGCGCTGGCCGAAGGTGCGGTCTTCCACTGAGACGCTGGCGGTACCGTTTTTCACCTCTAGTGTTGATTGAGCGATACGAACGCCTGCTGTTTCTCCTGTAACTGCCTTTGTTGGCGGCGGGGTGACCGGCTGGATGTGCTTGGGCGGCGCAGGTGTGGGCTTATCAGCTGTCTTGATTGGTTTGGTGATTTTTTCGGGAATCGCGACTTCGTTGGGGGTTGGCGGAGGTTCGGTTCTTTCTTTGGTGATGACGGGGGCGGGGCTTGGAGCTTCGGAGGTGAGGACGCCAGTGTCGAGCGTGCGCTGTGTGGGTGGAAGAGGCAGCGAGGAGACCATGGTGGCTTGGATGGCTCCGGCGTTGGAGGCGTTCTCGCCCCAGTTGTGGCCCCTGGTGTGGAACAGAAAGGCCCAGCCCAGGATAGCGCCGGCGATGAGACCGTGAAACACGATCGAGCCGACGAAGTTTGCGCCGAGCTTGTCGTCGTTATCACTGTTACGGTCGAATGTGAGAGTTGTAGCTATGTCACTCTCCTCATTTTTGGATCGGCTGCGTAACGATGCTGATGTTGGTGATGCCGGCTTGCTTGACGGCATCCATAACGGAGGCGAAGGCACCAAAGGGAACGCGCTCATCAGCTCGCAGGTAGATGATGCGCTTGGAGGGATCGGCTTTGCCGGTGGATTTTAGGAGGGTGGGGAGTTCATTGACGTTGACGGGCTTGTCCTGTAGGAAGACGTTCTGCTCGCGGTCGATCGTGACGACCATGCGTTCCTCGGTCAGCTGATTCACGGAGCGCGTTTTGGGAATCGCGACTTCGACGCCGGACTGCAAGACGGGGGCGGTGAGCATGAAGATGAGCAGGAGCACGAGAACGACGTCGACCAACGGGGTGATGTTGATCTCGGCGAGCGCAGTCTGAGTGTGCCCTTTTGTAGAGAAGGCCATCGTTAGAAGGTCCTCCTGCGCGCTTCTTCCGGTTGTTGCTGCTGTTGTGACGGGCTAGGCGGACTAACCATGGCAGCGTTCTCGATCGCGTTGAGAAGTTCGCGACCGAAGTCGTCCATGCGAGCGGCGAATTCGCGCAGGCGTGCGGTTAGTTGGTTGTAGCCGACTACAGCCGGGATCGCGACGACAAGACCGGCTGCGGTGGTGATGAGCGCTTCTGAGATGCCTGGGGCAACGGCGCGAAGGGTTGCCGCGCCTGCGGTGCCGAGGCCGTGGAAGGCGTCGATGATGCCCATGACGGTGCCGAAGAGACCGATGAACGGAGCGATAGCTGCTATGGTGGCCAGCCAGGTCATGCGGCTCTCCATGGAGGTGAGAGCTTCGCTGGAGGCGGTTTGCGCAGCGCGCTCGAGGGCAACTGGATTGCGAGGAAGGCCGCGTCCGCCGTTCTGCCGCTGGTATTCATCGTGAATCTCAGTGAAGACTGCGACCAGGGGACTGGGTTTGAACTGCTCGGCTACGGCCGCGATCTCGCTGAGGCGCGTCGATTTGCGAAAGGCGCGCAGGAAGCGCAGGCTCTGGGTATGAGCCCTGCTAAAACTGGACCACTTTGAGAACATGATGGCCCAGGAGACGATGCTGGCGATAAGCAGGATGATCAAGACAGCAAAGGCGACGGGGCCGCTGTTGTGAATCATCTCCACGAGAGCGCTGCTGTTAGAGGCAACGGGGGGCGCGGCAGAGGGGTCTTCCTGGAGGAAGTACATTGCAAAAGCGAGGGTCCAAACCATAGTTAGTTGTCCACCAGAGGTTAGTGTAAATCGTGGTTGGGGAAAATGAGTCAGGGAATCAGGCTGGGCATCTGCTGTGGTGCGGCGTTGTGGGCCTATTTGGACGTGTAAGTGATGGTTCCCGGAGAGGTTTGCTATTCTCGCGATACGTGGTTGCCTGAGGGCCTTATGCTGCTGGAGTTGCGCGCGGAAAACTATGCTGTGATCGACCGTGCGGTCGCTACGTTCGGGACCGGCCTGAATCTGCTGACTGGTGAGACGGGCGCGGGTAAGTCGATTTTGATCGATGCTCTGGCGCTGCTACTGGGTGGGAAGGCGTCGACGGACTTCGTTCGTCATGGAGAAGAGAAAGCGGTGGTTGGTTGCGTCTTTGAGTTGACGCAGGGTGCGGCTGCGATTCTTGAGGCGAATGGGATCGATTCTGAGTCGGATCATCTACTGTTGCGGCGAGAGATATTGGCCAATGGCAAGGGGCGTGTGTTTGTTAATAATCAGCCCGCAACGGTGGGGGTTTTGCGGCAGCTAGCGCCTGAGCTTGCGCTGGTTCACTCGCAAGGGGAGACGATGGGCTCGTTCGATCAGGCACAACAGCGGAGCTTACTGGATCGCTTTGGCGGAGTGAATGTCGACAGTGTGGCGGAGGCTTTTGCTGCCTGGAGGGCGACCACTGACAAATTAGACGAATTGCAGTCGGCGGAACAGGATCGTCTCAGAATGGCGGATCTTTGGCGATTTCAGAGTAAGGAGATCGATGCGGCTGGGTTGAGTGCAGAGGATGAGGACGCCCAGCTCGAGGGTGAGAAGCGGGTGTTGGGAAATGCGGAGAAACTGTACACCGCTGCGATGAGCGCGCATGAGCTGTTATATGAGTCGGAGAGCTCCGCAGAGAGTGCGTTGGGCGCGGCGTTGAAGCATGTAGAGGAGTTGGCGCGTTACGATGCGCGGTTTCAAGAGCCAGCACAGCAGTTGGCCGCGGCAAAGGCGATTGTGGAAGATGTCGATGCTGAGGTGCGCGATTTTGCTGATAATGTTCACGCTGCGCCGGGACGATTGGAAGAGATTGAAGATCGGCTGGCGGCGCTCGATCGGCTGAAGCGGAAGTACGGGCAGACCTTGAAGGAGGTCATCGCCTTTGGGGTAGAGGCGGCGCGCCAGTTGGCTGAGGTTGAGAATCGTGATGCACTGTTGGTTGAACTGAAGGCGCAGCAGGATCGGGATGCTGAAGGCTACAAAACTGTAGCGACCAAGCTTACTGCAGGGCGTACAGAGGCGGCGAAGCGACTCGAGAAACTGGCCGAGGCGCAGATTAATGACCTTGCTATGAGCACGCGGTTTCACGTTCGCGTGACCGCGGAAAAGTCTTCTGAGAGTTGGACCTCGCATGGGTGGGATCAGGTGGAGTGTTTGATTGCGACCAATGCTGGAGAGCCGATGAAGCCGTTACATGAGATCGCTTCGGGTGGCGAGATGTCGCGCGTGATGCTGGCGCTGAAGGTAACCGTAGAAGAAGCGGGGTCTGGTGGTGCGGGGCGCAAGAAGAAGACGGTGCTTCCGAGGACGCTGGTCTTTGATGAGATCGATATCGGTATCGGGGGGAGAGCTGCGGAGGCGGTTGGACGCAAGCTGAAGACGTTGTCCAAGGGCCAGCAGGTGCTATGCATTACGCATCTACCTCAGATTGCAGCGTTTGGAGATCAGCACTTCCTGATCGAAAAAACTGAAAGAAAGGGGCGTACGCAGACTGAGGTGCGTCGCATGGAAGATTCGGAGAGAACGCAGGAGATCGCGCGCATGTTGAGTGGGGCGAAGTTGACGGAGACGAGCCTTAAGCACGCGGAGCATCTGCTGGAGAGCAGCCGATAGAGCGCTTGCGTCCGGATGCGAAGCCTTCTGCGGTTCGACGAACGGGTTTACGATGCGAGCGGCTGCAAAAAGACTCCTGTATTTGTTCGAGATTTGTGGCTTTCTGACCCTAGAATGTTGCACCTAGGATGGTTCAATTCTGTCCGATACTGGGTTGAACGCGGTATACTGGGAGACGTGACTACAACCACCCTTGACCACGTTGATGTAGCCGGAAGCGGCACCGAAACGAAAACTAAACGAGTTCTCCTACTCAAGCCACGTGGCTTTTGTGCCGGCGTAGTGCGTGCGATCGATATTGTTCAGATTGCGCTGGAGACATTTGGCGCTCCCATCTACGTTCGCAAAGAGATTGTTCATAACAGCTATGTTGTGACCGATCTTGCCAAGAAGGGCGCGATTTTTGTCAACGAATTGGATGAGGTGCCGGAGGGCGCTCGAGTAATTTACTCGGCTCATGGAGTTTCGCCGGCCGTTCGTGAGCGGGCGAGGGAACGCGGCCTGAAGGTCGTCGATGCGACTTGCCCATTGGTGACAAAGGTTCACGTGGAAGCGATCAAGTTTGCCAAGCAGGGGTACTCGCTGGTGCTGATCGGGCATCGCGATCATGATGAGATTGAGGGCACTCAAGGTGAGGCTCCGGATGTGACGCAGGTAGTGTCGACGGTTCAGGAGGTCGCCGATCTGGTTGTGCCGGATCCGAATCGTGTGGCGTATCTGACGCAGACAACCTTGTCGCTCGACGAAGCCAAGGACATGATTCAGGCGCTCAAGAATAAGTTTCCGAACATTGTCGGACCTCATTCACAGGATATCTGCTACGCGACGGAGAATCGCCAGGTTGCAGTGAAGAACGTAGCTCATGGAGCGGATCTGGTGCTCGTCGTGGGATCGACGAATAGCTCTAACTCCAACCGCCTGGTGGAAGTTTCGAAGAACCTGGATACGAATTCGTACCTCATCGATACGGCAGATGCTATTCGTCCGGAGTGGCTCAATGGTGTCGATACGGTTGCTGTAACAGCAGGTGCTTCTGCTCCTGAGGTTCTGGTGAAGGATGTGGTCGAGTATCTCCAGTCGATGGGCTATGGTTCGGTCGATGAGGTTGAAGTGATGCCAGAGAACGTGCGCTTTGGTCTGCCACCCGAGATTGTTCAGGCAATTGCGTCTGCTCCACCAGTAAATCGGTAATGAGAGTCGTAGAACAGAGAGTTTGGTTTTCATGGGAATAACTGTAAGAAATTCGAAGGGCGTCGATCAGCCGGCACAGCCTCGCTTTGGCCGGATGGACGTCGGCCTGGAACGTATTACGCAGGGCATCGCGCAAGCGAAGGATTGGCTGTTCAACCAGCAACACCCGGATGGGTACTGGTGCGGCGAACTCGAGGCCGACAGTATGCTGGAATCGGACTACATCTTCATGCATACGCTGCTGGGCACTGGCGAGCCGGGGAGGATGGAACGCGCGATCAATGAAATTCTGCGCCATCAAAACGAGGATGGAGGCTGGGGTTTATTTCCTGGCGGCCCGTCCAATATCAGTTATGGGGTTAAGGCCTATCTTGCTCTGAAGCTGATGGGATGGTCGAAGGATCATCCGGTGTTGGTGAAGGCCCGTGAGTGGGTGCTGGCTCATGGCGGCGTTGTGGAGTGCAATACCTTTACAAAGATTTACCTGTGCGCGCTTGGTCAGTATGACTATGACGCAGTACCCGCGATTCCACCGGAGATCGTTCTCTTTCCAAACTGGTGCTACTTCAATATCTACGAGATATCTTCGTGGTCGCGCGGGATTCTAGTTCCGCTGTCGATCATCTATGCGAAGAAGCCGTTCAAGAAGCTCGCTCCTGAACAGGGGATTGACGAGCTTTTTGTTGGCGGCCGCAAAAATGCAAATATGCATCTGCGGTGGGATAAGAAGAAGCCGTTAGGCTGGCGGAATGTCTTTCTTGCCCTCGATCGGATGATGCATTTGGCGGAACGAGTACATATTCGGCCCTTGCGCAAGGTTGCGCTGAAGCGTGCCGAAGCGTGGATGCTGGAACGATTTGAGAAATCCGATGGATTGGGTGCTATCTATCCCGCGATGTTGAACTCTATTGTCGCGTTGCGGTGCCTGGGCCGTTCGGTGGACGATCCTCAGTTGATTCGTGCGTTGGATGAGTTTGAAAAGCTCGGTATCGATTGTCCTGATGGCACGCCAGATTATGCGACGCCGACATTTCGGATGCAGCCTTGCTTCCCGCCAGTATGGGACACGGCGCAGGCGATGTACGCGCTTGGCGAAGCAGGGGTTCGCAAAGATGATCCCCGCATGTTGAAGGCGGCGGACTGGATTTTGTCAAAGGAAGTTCGTCAAAAGGGCGACTGGGCTGAGAAAGTAAAGAACGTTGAACCGGGTGGTTGGTACTTCGAGTTCAACAATGAGTTTTACCCCGATGTCGATGATACGGGACAGGTTCTCCTCGCATTGAATTGTGTGGATAACCCACGCGAGCGATATCAATACGACGCATGCCAGCGTGCTCTGAATTGGATCTGGGCGATGCAATGCAAGAACGGTGGTTGGGCGAGCTTTGACCGCGACAACACGAAGATGATCTTCCAGTACATCCCGTTTGCAGACCATAACGCGATGCTCGACCCGCCGACGGTCGATATCACTGGTCGCATGTTGGAGATGTTGGCGCTGTATGGTGTGACGAGAAGCGATCCTCGCGTTGAGAAGGCTATTCAGTTCATCCTGAAAGAGCAGGAGCCTGACGGGAGCTGGTTCGGACGCTGGGGCGTTAATTATCTATATGGTACGTTTTTGGTTCTGCGTGGCCTTGAGGCGATGGGTTTCTGGAACCACGAACCAGCTGTTCAACAGGCGGCCGAGTGGATTCGGATGGTGCAGAACGCGGATGGCGGATGGGGTGAAACCTGTGGCACCTACGATGATCCAAATCAGCGTGGCATCGGACCGAGTACTCCCTCGCAGACGGCATGGGCTGTGCTTGGATTGCTTGCAGCTGGGGATACGCGTTCCGACTCGGTGGCAAAGGGTATTCGCTGGCTAGTGGATCGTCAGCATGAAGATGGGAGCTGGGATGAACTTGTTCCTGGCCGCAATGGTGAGAGCTACTACACTGGCACGGGATTTCCGCGCGTGTTCTATCTCGGATACCACCTTTACAAACAGTACTTCCCGCTGTTGGCTTTGACGACTTACGAGCGCGCAATGAAGAGCGGAGCGGCGCACTAGCCGCACGTCAAGAATTTTTCTGGAGGAGACACTCAATGGCAGTGCCAGTTTCGCAAGCCTGGACGGTTGCAACTTATGTTTTGAAGCAGAAGTTGATGGGCCGAAAGAAGTATCCGCTTGTGCTGATGCTGGAGCCATTGTTTCGCTGCAATTTGGCCTGCGCTGGCTGCGGAAAGATCCAGTATCCCGCGCACATTCTAAAGTCGGAGTTGTCACCCGAGGAATGCTTTAAGGCGGTCGAAGAGTGTGGAACGCCAATGGTGTCAATTCCTGGAGGCGAACCGCTTCTTCATCCAAAGATGCCGGAGATCGTTGCCGGCCTGGTTGCTCGCAAGAAGTATGTTTACATGTGCACGAATGCTCTGCTGCTGAAAGAGAAGCTGCACTTGTTCAAGCCGAGCAAGTATCTTTCGTTCTCGGTTCACGTCGATGGTCAACGCGAACACCATGATTTTTCCGTCTGCCGTGAGGGTGGTTACGATATCGCGATGGAGGGAGTGCGGGCGGCGGTTGCGGCCGGTTTCCGGGTTACTACCAACACGACACTTTTCGATGGAGCTGATCCGAACTCTGTTCGTGCTCACTTCGACGAGATGATGGCGGCAGGTGTGGAGAGCATGATGGTTTCTCCGGGCTACACCTATGACAAGGCGCCAGATCAGAACCATTTTCTAGGCAAGGCAAAGTCACGTAGGATGTTTCGCGCCATTCTTTCTAATCGCAAGAAGGAGTGGCGGTTTAATACTCATCCGCTCTTCTCAGAGTTTCTGATGGGAAAACAAAACTTTGAATGTACGCCTTGGGGGATGCCGACTTTCAGCATTTTCGGCTGGCAAAAACCCTGCTATCTGCTGCAGGATGGCTACGCAGACTCCTTTCAGGAGTTGTTGGATACGACAAACTGGGAGAACTATGGCGCCAAGAGTGGCAATCCGCAGTGCGCGAATTGCATGGTGCACTCTGGACATGAGGCTTCTGCGGTGGATTACAACTTCAGTTCTCTGAAGGGATTTTTTATCACGGCCAAGAAGTATATGTTTGCGTCTCTTTATCCAGATGCAGGCGCGGAGAAGTTGCTGAACGAATGGCGGCCTGAACATACCAATCCGCTGGTTCAGATCCAAGCTTCAGCCGGCGCAGCCAAAACTGAACTGCAAGCGATCTCGGGAGATTAAGCGCCATGGCGACGGAGCAACAGGAACACTTAAAGATCGACCAATTGCGGCACCAGAGCGCAGATGAACTCGAACACATCGAAGGGCGAGATCGGGAGCAGCTCGAGGGCTGGATTCCGGCGATGGCGACTGACGCTGAGATTCGTGAGGCGCTCGAGAAAGCCTTCGACTACCGCGGCGATATTACGATTACACGCAAGGATGGATCGCAGGTGGTGGGTTATCTCTTCGATCGACGTCAGGGATCGTCACTCGAGGATTCGTTTGTCCGCGTTATTCCCTCAAATGCGCAGACGAAGTTGAACATTGCTTACTGTGATATCGCTGCGCTTGCGTTTACAGGCCGGGATACTGCGGCGGGTAAGACCTTTGAGGCCTGGGTGAAGAAGTATTGGGAAAAGAAGGCCGCCGGGGAACAAAATATCCAGATCGAACCAGAGAAGTTGGACTAAGACTGCTATCGGGCGTAAAGTTTGCCGGATAGTTGTTGCTTCCAGAATTGTCTGCCAGTTGGCTGGAAAGAGCGAGAGTGCGCGTATTTATTACGGGAGCGACAGGCTTCGTCGGAGGCCATGTGGCCAGGAGCTATGCGGCAGAGGGCGCGAGCCTTCGGTTGCTGACTCGGAAGACAAGTCGATTGGACTCGCTTGCTGACATTCATGCAGAGATGGTGACTGGGGATCTGCGTGAACCGGAGAAATTGCGCTCTGCGCTAGTTGGCTGCGATGCTTTGGTGCATGTGGCGGCCGATTATCGTTTGTGGGTGCGGGATCCTGAGCAGATGTATGCGGCCAATGTGACTGGCACACGTGAACTTCTAAAGTTGGCTTGCGAGGTTGGAGTGCGGCGGGTTGTCTATACCTCAAGTGTGGCCACGATGGGCTTCAAGAGCGACGGCACGATTGTGGACGAAGAGACGCCGGTCTCGTTGGCGGACATGATTGGCCATTACAAACGGTCTAAGTTTCTTGGAGAGTTGGAAGCGATTGAGGCGGCGAAGGCCGGACAGCATGTCATGATCCTGAATCCAACGACACCAATTGGACCGGGTGATTCGAAGCCCACGCCAACGGGAAGAATTATCGTCGACTTTCTAAACAAGAACTTTCCCGCGTATGTGGATACGGGACTTAATCTGGTGGATGTTGCTGAGGTGGCGCGCATGCACGTGGTAGCGCTTGAACGCGGAACTCCTGGAGAAAGATACATTCTGGGTGGCGAGAATCTCACTCTGAAACAGATTCTCGATCGGATGTCTGCGATTACGGGACTTCCTTCCCCGACAATGAAGGTGCCGCATGCTGTTGCGATGGCATTTGCCTTTTTTGATGAAAACTTTACCGGCAAGTTGAGAGGCAAAGAACCGCGTGCGACTGTAGAGGCAGTGCGAATGGGGAAGAAGATGATGTTTGCATCTTCGGCCAAGGCAGAGAGAGAACTGGGATTTCAAGTTGTGCCTATCTATAACGCCTTGAGAGCGGCGATCGAGTGGTTCGTCGCGCATGGTTATGCGCCTCCCCTCGATGGACACGCTGCATGAAGGGAAATATTGCGATTGTTGCTGCGTTGGAAGGTGAGCTGAAGCCATTCGTTCATGGACTGGGCGCCAGAAAATGGAAGCGAAGACAGTCGACTGAAGGTTGTTCGTTGTGGGAGTATCACCACGCGGATGGGTGTTGGATAGCAGCGTGCGCTGGCATGGGGGGAGCAAGGGCTGCATTCGCCTTTGCTGAGGCTGAGAAGGTTGCAGCGATTGAAGCCGTTTGCTCGGTAGGGTGGGCGGGCGCGCTCGAGCAGGCTCTCAGGGCGGAGTCGGTTTCGAGCGTTTCTTTGGTGATCGATACGAAGACAGGAGAGCGATTTCGGCCGGCGAACTCTCGAGCCGAGTGGCCTGTTCTGGCAACTACGGCGCGGGTTGCTGATGAACGAGAGAAGCAACGGTTAGCTGCGAGTTATGGAGCTGGACTAGTGGATATGGAAGCAGCGGCAATTGCGCGGATCGCGCTGGGGAAGGGGATTCCGTTCTACTGCTTCAAGGCCGTATCGGACGACGCTCAGGCGCGGTTACCGGATTTGAATCGTTTTATTGCTGAGAATGGGCGATTGGAGATGCTGCCGTTTCTCGCACATATTGCGGTGCGGCCAACCTCCTGGGCCGGTTTGATGAAGCTTGGAAGACATAGTTCTGCTGCCGCTAAGAATCTGGCAGGGGCGCTTTACCATTGGCTGGATGAGAGTGGTTCGGCGCGCAGATTTAACGGCGATTACACTGAGAAAAGAGATAGGTAAGGAATCGGTCCATGTCACAAATAGTTCCAAAGACGATGCGTGCTGCGGTTTATCGCGGCCTAAATGATGTTCGAGTTGAGACGATTGCTGTCCCCGAGATCGGTGAGGGCGAGGTATTGGTGAAGATCCACACCTGCGGGATCTGCGGGACGGATTTGAAGAAGATTCATACGGGGTCGCATGACGCGCCGCGTGTCTTCGGGCATGAGATGGCAGGAACAATTGTGAGAATAGGCATGGGGGTTGAGGGCTTTGCTGTTGGGGAGCGGGTGATGGCGTACCACCATATTCCTTGCGGTGAATGCTACTACTGCCGGAAGCAGACTTTTGCCCAATGCGAAATTTATAAGAAGGTTGGTTGTACGGCAGGCTTTACGCCTGCGGGGGGTGGGTTCGCCGAATACATTCGTGTGATGGACTGGATTGTACGCAGCGGGCTGGTGAAGATTCCGGATGGTATTCCGTTTGAACAGGCGGCGTTTCTGGAGCCAGTGAACACTTGTTATAAGGCGATTCAGCTGCTTGATTTGCAGGTGGATGAGACCGTACTGGTGATTGGGCAGGGTCCAATTGGAATCTTGCTGGCGGCATTGGCTCGACGAACGGGAGCTACCGTGTTGACCAGCGATCTATATGCGGAGCGGCATGCGGTGGCGGCGAAGTTTGGATTGGATCGCCCCATCGATGCTCGCAGCGACGTGGTTGCGGCGACGAAGGCGGTTACAGAAGGACGCGGTGCAGACGTGGCGCTGTTAGCAGTTGGCAGCGACGCGCTGATCAGAGTCGCCATGGAGGCTATTCGGCCAGGAGGAAGGGTGATGCTGTTTGCCTCGACACAGCACGGTGAGGCGCCGTTTGATCCTGCGGCTGTTTGTATGGACGAGAAGACTCTGATGGGATCTTACAGCGCGTCAGTGGCAATACAGGACGATGTGACCCGAATCGTGTTCGACGGTTATCGCAATGGGTTTAATCTGACTAACTTGATATCACACCGATTTTCGCTGGAAGATGCTGTGGCTGCGATTGATTTAGCTTCGCATCCGCAGGCTGATTCGATGAAGATCGTGATTCAACCTGAGAGCTAGTCTCGGGTGCGCTTCTTGACCTCTACGTTGAGGCGTTTGATCTTCTGATTGAGAGTGGAAAGCGGAATCTTGAAGTATTCGGCTGCTTCGGTCTGGTTCCAGTGGCAGCGTTCGAGACGATCTGAGATGATGCGGCGCTCGATCTCCTCCATCAAATCGAAAAGGCTGGCGTTGGGTTGGTGATCGAGAAGGCTGGCGGAGTAAGTGCTGCCGGTGAGTTGGGTGGGTAGCAAATCCGGGCTGATGGTGCGGGAGGTGGAGAGAACAACGCCGCGCTCCATGGCATTTTCGAGCTCGCGAACATTGCCAGGCCACTCGTAGTCCATGATGATCCGCATCGCCTCGGGGGAGAGAGAGCGAATCTCAGTACCGTTTTCGTCTGCGTAAAACTTGAGAAAGTGGGCGGCGAGGAGGGGAATGTCTTCGCGGCGCGAGCGCAGTGGGGGTAGCTCGAGGCTGATGACATTGAGACGGTAGAAAAGATCTTCGCGGAACCGGCCTGCGCGGACGGCGTCGTGCAGGTTGACGTTGGTGGCCGCAATGATGCGGACGTCGACCTGAATCTCCTGCACACCGCCAAGGTGCATGAAGCGGCGATCCTGTAGGACGCGTAGTATCTTCGCCTGCATGTCCATTCCCATGGTGCCGATCTCGTCGAGGAAGAGCGTGCCCCCATTGGCGACTTCGAATAAGCCTTTTTTTGCTGTGACTGCAGAGGTGAAGGCACCTTTGACGTGGCCGAAGAGGGTCGATTCGAGGAGTTCGGATGGTACGGCGCCGGTATTGACTGGCACGAAGGGGCGATCTTTGCGCGGTGAGTTGGCGTGGATCGCCTTCGCGATGAGTTCTTTGCCGGTGCCACTTTCGCCTTGAATAAGAACGGTGGAGCGGCTGGGGGAGACCTGGGCGATGAGATCGAAGAGGCGGAGCATCGGCTCGCTCTTGCCTACGATGTTTTCAAAGTTATAGCGCTGCTTGAGGGTGCGCTTGAGTTGAACGACTTCTTCTTCTGCGCGATGGCGAGCGACTGCGGCGCGGATGTCCGCGAGCAGCTTTTCGTTGTCCCATGGCTTCTGGACAAAGTTTTCTGCGCCGGCACGAATGGCATCAACGACGTTGCCTACCGTGCCGTAGGCCGTAATCATGATGACGGGAAGGTTAGGCTGCATCTCAACGATGCGGGGAAGGAGGTCGAGGCCGCTTTCGCCGGGTAGTGCGAGGTCGAGAAGAAGCAGATCGAATTCGTTGCGTGAGAGAAGTTCGAGGCCGGAGGGACCGTCGCTCGCTGCGCTGACGGTGAAGCCCTCCAAGGTGAGCAGGGTATCGAGCGATTCGCGGATGGCAGCTTCATCATCGATGATGAGAATGCGTGGATCCCCAACGACTCGGGCGGTGCGTTGCAGGTGGAGGGTTTCGGCGGCGAGCTCTGTAGTCTCAGACATGCATCGCCTTTCTCTCTACAGTCATGGGCTCGCTCTTTGGCAGTTCTGCTGGTGAGGCGGGGCGGGTGCCGGAGGAGGGAAACTCCAACTGAAAGGCAGTGCCGACGCCGATTTCGCTTTCGACATGGATCTTGCCGGCGTGCTCCTGCATGATGCCGTAGCTGACGGCGAGGCCTAGCCCGGTGCCCTTGTGCTCGCCCTCCTGGGGTTTGGTCTTGGTGGTGAAAAAGGGATCGTAGATGCGGTGGAGGTGTTCCTTCTCGATGCCATTACCAGAGTCCTGAATGCGGACCATGACGCGACCTGCCCCGTTGAAGGTTGCAATCTTGAGCGTAGCATTGGTGGTTCCAAACATTGCGTCTTTTGCGTTCAACATGAGGTTCAGGATCACCTGCTGCAGCTTGCCCTGGTTGCCGTGTATGCGGGCGAGATGTGGATCGAAGTTGGTTTCGACGCGAATCTGCGCGGTCTTAAACTGATGTTCGAGCAGGGTGACAGTGTCGCGAAGGAGTTCATTGAGGTTGAGGCTGGCAAACTCTGCGCCGCTGGTGCGCGAGAAGTTGAGGAGACCGTTGACGATCTCGGAGGCGCGGAAGGTTTGCTGGGTAATTTTTTCGAGCACAGGAGCGAGTCGTTCATCATCTCGCATGTGTTTGCTGAGCATCTGCGTGTAGCTGGAGATGACAGCTAGCGGCGTGTTGACCTCATGGGCGACCCCTGCAGCGAGGAGACCGATGGAGGAGAGCTTTTCAGCTTGGGTGAGCTGCGCTTCGAGCTGGATGCGGTCGGTGATGTCGTCGACCAGAATGATCCTGCCGACGGCGACGAAGTTCCGCGTGACCAGAGGGGCGATGGCGATATTGGCGACGCGCACATGCCCGTTCGGAAGCATGAGGCGGAACTTATAGAGAGTGTGTGTTCCATGCTCGTCGCGCACACTGTTGAAGCGGGTAACGAAGTCCGGAGGAAGGACGGCTGAGATGGGTTGGCGTAACACCTCGCCACGAGACTTCGAGTACATGCCCTCCATCTGGGTGTTCCAGCTTTCAATCCGGTCCTCGAGGTCGACGGCGAAGACGCCGATATTGATGGATTCGACAATGTTTTCGTGAAATTCTTTGAGGCTTTCAAACTCGGTGATCTTCTGTTCGAGGCGGCGGTAGAGCTGCGCGTTCTGGATGGCGATGCCGATGTAACCGGCCAGGGATTCGAGCAGCTCCATGTCTTCACTGGAGAGAAAGTCCCCGTCGTCCGTGCGTCCGAGGCCAATGACGGCCACTGTGCGAGTGCCCGCGCCCTCGCGGTTGGCGACTCGGCAGGGAAGGTAGTAGTTGAGGTCGAGGCGGCCCGCACTTTGACGCTGCGCTTCGGGGAGACGGAGGACCTGTTGGGGATTTTCGAGGAAGATATGGTTGTTGGCGCCGGGGCGATCGAAGTCCAGAAAGCGTACGTCGAGGCTACGGAGTTCAGCGGATTGGAGGTTGGTGAGGCCGTGAGAGGCGACCAGATCGAAGTGTCTCGGTGTGAAGCTGCTGCCTCCGTCACTCTCGGACGCCAGGAAGACAGCCACCCGAGTGACGAGGAGAGTTTGGGGGAGGCGCTCCACGATGGAGTCGAGCAAAGCGCGAAGGTCAGTCTGGGCGTTGAGGCCGCGACCAAACTCGACCAGAGTTTCGCGGTAGTCAAAGCGTTTCTGATCGAAGACCCGGTCTACTCGCGCTTGAATGGCTCGCTTGAGCGGGTCGAAGACGATTCCGGCGATGATGACGGCGGCGAGCAGGCCCCATACACCGAGGTTGGAGAGTCGGGTGTGGACCATCTCGCCGGTCAGCGCAATGATGCCGAAGTAAAGTCCGACGAGCGATGCGGTGGCGAGAGTGTAGGTGACCCCGCGTTTAAAGATGAGGTCGACGTCCATAAGCCTGTAGCGGACGATCGCCCAGCTGAAGGTAAGGGGAAGAACGACGAGAGAGAGACCGGCGGCTTTCGCAATCTGGCTGTTGACCGACCAGTCCGCCAGGTAAGGAATAACGTAGAGCAGGGTGAACGGTGTGACCGCTATGAGAGTGCCGCGGGTGAGCCACTTGAGTTGCTGGCGCTCCAAAGCAGACTCGGCCCAACGATAGCGGAAGCGGAAGACGACGGCGGCGATGACGTAGTAGAGGGCCAGATACCCGAGGGCGATTTGATCAAGTCGATGAAGAAGAACCTCGGTCGCAGACCAGAAGCGGATTGCTGTGTATTGCAGGCCTATAAGGAAGAGGCCGGGGAGGTAAAGCAGCAGACAACCAATGCGGCGACCCAGGCGTTTGCGTTGGTCAGATGCGAAGTTGTCTGAGAAGCTGACCGCGAAGTGAAGGAAGAGCGCTGGTTGGAGCGCCTGCGCCGCCATGTTTCCCCAGTAGATGAACCAGTCGAAGGTTCCCGGTTCGCCGGTAGATCGGAAGCTGTAGAGGACGAAGGAAGCAAGGCAGAACACATAGAAATGGACTGACTTTGGCGCGGTCCAGCGACGGAACAGGACGTAGATGCCAATACAAAGGTAGACAAGGGCGATGAAGCGAAGACCTTGATTGATGGAGCGGTCTTTGGGTTCGAGAATGACCTGAATGTCGAGTTTGGTGGCGCCATTTAAATCAATCGACTGGGGAACCGGCCGGAGTATGGAGTATGTGGCGTGAGCCCAGATGCCGCTGCGAAACATCTCCCGGACCAGAGGGGCGACGCGTGGGGTAGGCTGATCGTCAACACTGACGAGGATGTCGCCGGTTCGGATTCCGGCGCGGTGTCCCGGAGAAAGCACAGGAACGCGCTCTGCCCGGAGGCCTGTGGCGGCCTCAACCCACCAAATTCCGTCGGTTGGAACGTCGAGGCCGCTCTCCCGGTCGAAGTTCATAGCTGCGAGAACGCAGGCGGCGACAGTTGCTACTGCGAGTACGACAGCCAGAATCCGGGTTTGGGACGCGTTGTTCATGAAAGAAACCGACGATCTGGAACATGGTCAGCACATCAAGGACCAAACCGATTTAGGCCCCGATGCACAATGAGAGAGGCATTTGCCGTCTCGGTGCCTACAAAAAATCATAACCTATTCCGTAATACTCAAGGTGGTTGTAGAGACTACGCTGCCAATAAAGAAATTGTTCTCGCTCAGTTTTTTGCGGGGGAATATCCCATTTCCGAGACGACACTCCAGTCTTACGGATTAAGGCGAAAGTTACTGCTTGGCAACAATTAACATTCTTGTAATATGAAAAGATTATGCGACGGTTAGCCCTCGCGCTTAGATGAGGCCGTAGAACAGTGACACGAAAACAGAGTAGTGAGATTACTGACGGTTTCGTTGTAGTTGGCGGGGTTAAGGTCCACTATCAGCGCGCGGGCTCGGGGCGGCCTCTCCTGCTGCTTCACGGTCTGGTAGGGTCGGCGAAGAACTGGCGTCTAAACATCAACTTTCTCTCACAGGATTCCGACGTTTACGCGATCGATTTGTTCAATATGGGCGAGTCGGAGCGAGTTCCGGGGCTGGACGCGGGGCTTGAGGCGACGGCGGACCGGTTGGCTGCCTATATGGACGCGGTGGATCTGGATGAGGCTGATATAGCCGCCCATTCGCATGGTGGAGCGGTGGCCATGATGTTTGCGGCTCGACATCCTGATCGGGTGCGCAGACTCATCTTGTTTGCTCCAGCAAATCCGTTCTGCGACCTTGGGCACCAATTGATTCGGTTTTATCAAACGAAGTTTGGAATGTGGTTCGCCCGGCAGATTCCCTTTTTACCGAGGATGTTGAAGGCCACCGCGCTTAGCCGAATGTATGGTGATCCATCGAGGGTTTCAGTCGGAGCCTTAGAGGGTTATATCGAAGGGCTCCATATTCCGGGCACGATGGATCACGTTCTGCAGATTGTGCAACGCTGGTTTGTAGACATGGGGTTGCTGCGTTCTGCTCTTGAACATCTGGTGGCGAAGCCTACGCTGCTGATCTGGGGCGACCGCGACAGAGCAGTTGGCTTGAATTCTGCGCGAGAACTGCAACGGCTTCTTCCGCAATCCAGCCTTATGGTGCTTCCGGGCGTGGGACACATCGCTTTTGAAGAGATGCCAGACATCTGCAATGAGGCAATGCGGGACTGGCTGTCGAAGCCTTTGTCGTCTGAAGCGCGCGTAACTGTAGGCCGTCATCAGGAGTCCGTCGGGTTTGTGGACCGCTTGACCAAAGGTGCGGCTTAGCTGTCTAGCTCAGGCTGTATACGTTCTGCAACCAGAGTCGAATCTCTTGCTGCATAAGGTCGAGCTTCGGGTTGGGTGACTCGGTCGTTCCCTGAAAGAAATGGTCCGCGTCTGTGATCCAGACCAGACGCTTTGGTTCGGGCGCTCTTTCAAAGACGCCTTCAAGAACGTCGCGTGGGCCATATTGGTCGTGATCCCCACTGATGAATAGCTTCGGTTGGGTGCAATCGGGCAGAAACTTATACGTGTAGTCACGTCCTTCCGCACGGACGGGAACGCCGAGGCCTATGAGGCCCTTGACCCGTACATCTCCACAACAAGCGCGCAAGCCGACATTGGAACCGAAAGAGAACCCAGCGAAAAGAATCGGACGGTTGAGGTTGTTCTGGATCCAATCCAAAGCTGCACGAACGTCGTCCTGCTCGCCGTGGCCGTCATCGTGGGCTCCCTCGCTAAGGCCTACACCGCGAAAGTTGAAACGGAGGACCGGAAGGCCGAAAGACGATAGGGCCTTCATGGCGTGGTAGACAACTTTGTTGTGCATGGTGCCTCCACCGGCCGGGTGTGGATGGCAGACGACTGCCGCGTAGGGAGCGTCTTCGCGGCCGGTATTGAGGAGGGCCTCAAGGCGGCCAACGGGGCCGCGAAGATCGTCGACCGATCGTATTTGGGAGGTAGTGACTTGTGTCATCTTCTTCAGTTTATCGGGTACGCACGTTATCCGTTCTTTATGGACGATGCCGTATGCTGGAGGACATGGCGACTGACCCGATTGAACTTACCAAAAAGCTCGTAGACATTGAGTCCACTACGTACCACGAGGGTCTTGCCGGTGCTTTTCTTTACGAATATCTAGTGGCCCAACGCTACGAGGTTGAGCGGACGGAAGTCGAACAGCCGGACGTCGCCAATACTCCGGGAGCAGGCAGTGGAGAGCGCTTCAATGTGTACGCGGCCATGAATGGCGTCACTCCGGATGTAGTGCTGTCAACCCATATGGATACCGTTCCTCCGTTCTTCGGCTGCACCGAAGATGATGAGTTTTTATACGGTCGAGGAACCTGTGATGCGAAGGGAATTATTGCGGCGCAGGTTGCAGCGGCGGAGCGGCTGCGTGAGGGAGGCGTCAAGGTTGGACTGCTGTTCGTGGTGGGGGAGGAGCGAGATTCAGCTGGGGCTGCCGTGGCTAACCTGTCCCCGAAAGGTTCGCGCTTTTTGATCAATGGAGAACCGACGGACAATCGTCTGGCGCTGGCATCGAAAGGTGCGTTGCGGGTTGAACTCAGGACGAAGGGCCGCATGGCACACTCTGCTTACCCTGAGTTGGGAGAGTCAGCAATCGACAAGCTGATAGAGGCGCTCCACGATGTGTTGGCGATGCCGCTGCCGATTGAGCCGGAGATTGGCCCTTCCACTTTGAATATCGGATTGATCGATGGCGGGCGTGCTCCGAATGTGATCGCGGACAAAGCTGAGGCGCATATTCTGGTGCGGCTGGTGGGACCATCGGATGAGGTGAGGAGGTCGATTGTCGCGGCGGTGGGTGATCGGGCGGATGTTGAGTTCAGTCTTGATCTACCGTTCGTAAGAATGAGGAGGGTGGGGAGTCTGCCCACGATGATCGCAAAATTTACGACCGATATTCCCAAGCTGACGGCATGGGGTGAACCGTTCCTCTTGGGACCTGGCTCGATTCACGTGGCGCATACACCCCGGGAGAAGATTGCAAAACGAGAGCTGCTCGAGGCCGTTGATCACTATGTAGAACTCGCCACCAGCCTTGTTCAAAACGGATAGTTTGAGGCCAAATGCAATCACTGAGGAAGTTCTTGATCGTCGTACTGGCAGCGTTGTTAGTTGTAATTATTGCCAGCATATCTGTATATCGGAATATACCGAACCACAACACTGAACTTACGCGCTTTGACACTCTGATTGTTCTGGGAACGCCTGCCCGGACAGACGGAACACCTTCGCCGGAGCAGCGGGAGCGAACTCTGGAGGGGGTTAGGGAATATAAGGCGGGTGTTGCACCTCATCTGATTTTTACCGGTGGTGCTGCGCATAATCGGTTTGCCGAGGCCGACGTGATGAGGGATCTGGCGATCGCGCAAGGCGTACCGGCCAGTGACATTACGGTAGAAGATCAGGCGCAGAATACGATTCAGAATATCTACTACAGCGACCAAATCATGGAGGCTCATCACTGGAAGAGTGCAGAGGTCATCAGTTCGCCGAGCCATCTTCCGCGTGCTGGGCTGATCCTTGCGCACTATCCCTTTCCATGGCGAACCACTGCTGCGCGGTGGCCCGCAGAATACTCGACGCTACAGAAGATACTGCATTTTGCGGTCGAGGCGGAATACTGCCTGAAACTGAGGCTCTTTGGCTTTCCAGCTTCGCGCTTTTTACCGCAACCAACCTAATCGCTGCTGGCGGTAGTCAGCCAGAGATGATGCGGAAGGGCAGATTGTCTGGGTTGTCTTCGGCTAATACTGCGGTTTCGTCTGGATTGGCAGGGTTGTAGCGAATGTTTACCAGGGGGCTGCCGGTGGCTTTCGTCTCTGCCTCGCGGTGGGTAAGGGCGACGCTGCGAAGGTATCCGCCGTAGTACTCGCCATTGAGTTTGAAATGGAAGCCGGCTTCGATTTGATAGGGAACCCCGGTCGTGGCAACCTCCTGCTCGGCGTTCAGAACCTGCCAATGATTGATTTCAGCCTGAGTGTGTGGCCATTGAGTGGCAAGTTGTAGCTTCTTTTCGCGGTTTCGGCGGCGAATCCGACGGCTGATTGCTTCAATGAAAAAGATGCTGGCCATTGGTTATGCACTCTGATGCGGCAATTTGGGACCGCGTTTTCCTACGGGGTGGAGGGTTCTAAACTAGAAGAATGGCAGCAGAGTTTACCCACCTTCATCTTCATACTGATTATTCCCTCCTCGATGGCGCATGTGACGTAGATAAGCTCGCCGGACATTTGAGCAAAATTGGCCAGACCGCGGCTGCTATGACCGACCATGGAAATATCTTTGGCGCGGTGCACTTCTTTGACGCAATGCAGAAAAAGGGAATCAAGCCGATCCTCGGGTGTGAACTCTATATCTGCAAAAACGACGATCATCGCGCCGCACCCGAAGGCGACAAGTATAACCATTTGCTGGTGCTCGCGGAAAACCAGGAAGGCTATCGCAATCTGGTTCGACTGACGAGCGAGGCGGCTCTACATGGGTTCTATCGGAAGCCGCGTGTGTCGAAGGATTTTCTCGCCAAACACTCCGAGGGGCTGATTGGTTTCTCTGGTTGTCTCGCGGGTGAAGTGAATCAGTTCCTGATGGATGACAAGTACGATGAGGCGAAACGTACGGCCGGTTTCTATCAGGATCTGTTTGGGAAAGGGAATTATTTTCTCGAGATTCAGGATCATGGACTCACGCCAGACAAGGCTGTTTGCGATGCGTTGTTCAAGATGGAGCGGGAGCTTGATATTCCGCTGATCGCGACCAACGACAGCCACTATGTCGCTGCTGATGATTCGCGCGCACACGAGATTCTGTTATGCGTTCAGACCGCGGGCAGCATGAATGATCCGAAGCGCTTCAAGTTCGATACCCAGGAGTTTTACATCAAGAGCGCGGATGAGATGCTGCGCACCTTCTCGCAGAATCCCGAGGTCTGCACGCGGACGATGCAGTTTATCGAGCGCTGCAACGTGAAGATGGCGAAGGTTGATAATCCGTTTCCGGACTTCATGGTGCCGGAAGGTGAGACCCTGGACAGCTATTTTGAGCAGGTGTGCCGTAAGGGTTTGGAGATGCGGCTTGAAACGGCGGTGGCGCATCTTCGTGACCGGGGGCTGCTGAAGAAGACCATTCCTGAGTACCATGCGCGATTGGATCGCGAGTTGAACATCATCAAACAGATGAAGTTTCCTGGCTATTTCATGATTGTCTGGGACTTTATCAAGTATGCACGCGAACAAAAGATTCCCGTAGGGCCTGGTCGTGGATCGGCGGCGGGGTCGCTGGTGGCGTATGTCATGCAGATTACGGATATCGACCCGCTGCAGAACGAGCTTCTGTTTGAGCGGTTTTTGAATCCGGAACGCGTATCGATGCCGGATATCGATATTGACTTCTGTATGAACCGGCGCGGCGAGGTGATTGAGTACGTCAACCGTAAGTACGGACGGGATCAAGTTGCGCAGATCATCACGTTCAATACGATGGCGGCGAAGGCGGCGATCAAGGACGTTGGACGGGCCCTCGATATGCCGTATGGCGAAGTCGACCGGATTGCGAAGATGATTCCGCCTACGATCGGCATCACGATTGATCAGGCGCTGAAGGATTCGCCCACGCTGGCGGGCGCGTATGACGGCGATCCGAAGATTAAAGAGTTGATCGATGCAGCGCTGCGACTGGAAGGGCTGGTGCGCGGTGCGGGAGTGCATGCTGCCGGTGTCGTGATTGCACCTAAGCCGCTGACGGAGCTGGTCCCGGTGACGCGGGCAAAGAACGACGATATCGTTACCGCGTATGACATGAAGGCTGTTGAGAAGATGGGACTTCTTAAGATGGACTTCCTCGGATTGACGACGCTGACGGTGATCGACGATGCGCTAAAGCTGATCAAATCGACGACTGGCAAGGATGTCGATATGGCGACAGTGCCGCTTGACGATGCGACCACTTATGAACAGATCTATCACCGCGCGCTGACCTCGGGCGTGTTTCAGTTTGAATCGGGCGGGATGCGAGATGTTCTGCGGCGGTATAAGCCGAACACTGTGGAGGACCTGACGGCGCTGAATGCGCTCTATCGCCCGGGTCCGATTCAGGGTGGCATGATTGATGACTTCATCGAACGCAAGTGGGGGCGGCGGGCTGTCAGCTACGAGTTGCCCGAGCTCGAGATGATTCTGAAGGAGACTCTTGGGGTCATCGTGTATCAGGAGCAGGTGATGCAGATCTCGAATGTGCTGGCGGGTTACTCGCTCGGCGATTCGGATCTTTTGCGGCGAGCAATGGGTAAGAAAGATCCCGCGGAGATGGCCAAACAACGCGACCGGTTTATGAGCGGCGCGGCGGCGAATAAGCATCCGAAGGATACGGCCGGAAAGATCTTTGACCTGATGGCGCAGTTTGCCGGATATGGATTCAACAAATCACACTCGGCGGCTTATGCGCTGCTGGCGTACCACACAGCCTGGTTAAAGACCCACTATCCAGTGGAGTTTATGGCTGCGTTGCTGACGAGTGAAACGTCAAAGCCGGAGAACGTCGTTAAGTACATCTCGGAGTGCCGCGAGATGAACATATCCGTGGTGCCGCCGAATGTCCAGGTTTCGGATGCGAACTTTACGCCGATCAATGGGGCGATTGGGTTTGGGTTGGCGGCAATTAAGAATGTGGGGCATAACGCAATTGAGTCGATCATAGCGGCTCGCACTGCACTGCAGGCAGCAGGGAAGAAGGGTTTCTCGAGCCTGTGGGAGTTCTGCGAAAAGGTTGATCTGCGGCTGCTGAATAAACGTGTACTCGAGTCGCTGATCAAAGCCGGAGCAATGGATGCGTTCGGAGGCCGGGCTGCGCTGTGCGCGGCTCTTGATAAGGCGATGGAGCGGGCACAGAAGTCGCAGAGAGATGAGGCGGCTGGTCAGCATGGATTGTTTGGAATCTTCGATGCGGATCTGCATCAGTCTTCTTCGAACAATGGGGAAGACGCTCTGCCCAGTGTTGCGGAGTGGGATGAACATACTCGCTTGCAGAATGAAAAAGAGGTGTTGGGATTTTTTGTCTCGGGACATCCGATGGACAAATACCGCGAGAAGTTGCGGAACATGAAGGTGGTAGATACAGCAACGGCTTGCGAGATGAAGCCGGAGCCACAGGTGTTTCGCCGTGGACGTAGTGAGGAACCTCAGAACGAGATCTCTATCGCAGGCGTCATTACGGGCCTGAAGGTGGCGAAGTCCAAGCGCTCCGGGGAGATGTACGCGCAGGCTTCACTTGAGGATACGGTCGGCAAAATTGAGTTAATTGCGTTTCCGCAGTCCTACGAGAAGTTGGCGGAGAAATTGAAGATCGATGTGCCGGTGGTTGTTCGAGGTGTCTTGCGCGGGGAAGAAGATTCCGCGCCGAAACTGGCTATTTCCAGCATTCAGGCGCTAGAGGACGTAAAAATCAAGCTGCCTGACGCGCTGCGAATCAAGGTCCCACTGCACAATCCCGACGCTGCCCTGCTCGAGAAGTTGCATGCCATCCTGGTTGGCGCTCCAGGTAAGGGGAAGCTTCTGCTTGATCTTGAGGAACCAGGGGAGTTTTGCGCGGTGCTTGAGCCTCACAACTGCCTGGTCGCCGCAGACCGACTTTTCATCGATCAGGTTGAGGAACTAGTTGGCCGCGGAGGAGTTCGGATCATCGACTAGCGGGCGATGCCATACAATCGTTATAGAAATCAGTGAAGCATACCTAGACAATGGCAGAACACGAGACCGGAAGAACAGCGCATTCCCAGGCAGTATCCGCACCAACTCCCGAAGCATGGATCAAGACGGAGCTGGCACGGCACCCTCAGCGCCCCTACCCGATGGACTTCATTGCAGCATTGTTTACCGACTTCAGCGAGATCCACGGCGACCGTGCCTTTGGCGATGACGCGGCGATGAGTTGTGGCATGGCGCGGTTTCACGACGAACCAGTGATGGTGATCGGAAATCTGAAGGGGCGGACCCTAAAGGAGCGGGTCGCACGAAAGTTTGGCAGTCCCGATCCTGAGGGATACCGCAAGGCTCTGCGGGCAATGAAGATTGCAGAGAAATTCAGCCGACCCGTTTTTACGTTTATGGATCTTGCGGGGGCCTATCCCGGAATTGGAGCGGAAGAACGCGGCCAGGCCGAAGCGATTGCGCGAAACCTGCTCGAGATGTCGAGGTTAAGAGTTCCCACGATAGCGACCATCACAGGGGAAGGCGGCTCTGGCGGAGCTTTGGCGCTGGCGGTTGCCGATCGCGTACTGATGCTCGAGAATGCGATTTATTCGGTTATCTCCCCAGAGGCCTGCGCATCGATCATGTGGAAAGACGCAAGCAAGAAGCAGCAGGCTGCAGCGGCTTTGAAATATACAGCAGTAGACGTCAAACTTCTTGGCTGTGTCGATGAAGTTCTGCCGGAGCCATGGGGTGGGACCCAGAACGATCCTGAGGCTGCGATGGTATTAGTCGACCAAAGACTGCAAGACCATCTTGCGACTCTTCGCGAGCTCCCGCTCGATACCTTATTGGAGCAGCGCTACACCAAGTTTCGTAATATTGCGCAGTTTTACACCACCGCTTAGCGGTGTATGACCGTTTCCGGAGTAGCCAGCGTTGCAAGCCATCAATTCGACATACCCAGGCCGCTCCGAGCGCACGTTGCAGCTGGCGCTCTTCGTAACATCTGCGACCTGGTTTCTTGCCTCGGATGTCTTGGCAGGACGCGCAGCGCGTGGTCTTTCACAACGGCTCAATATTAGCGCTGGACGGCCATTGCTTGCGGCGCTCTTTCTTCTTTTTTTATTGGCCGTTGGATTTTCAATCCTGCAAGCGATTGCACAACGAAACCCCAGACTCCGCGACGTTCTTGGTCTGCCGAAGCGAGCGACATCGCTACGAGAGTGGATTCTTGGGGTTGCTTTGGGTTGGGGCTGTGTGGTGTTGGCTGTTCTTCCGATGGCCTTGATGGGAAAGTTGGATGTCGAGCTGTGGATGCAACCACGAGCGATATGGCTACTGACTTTGAATCTTGGAACCATTGCAATCGCGGCTCTGGCCCAGGAGATCGCATTTCGGGGCTACCCTTTCCGTCGTTTGATTGAAGCGGTGGGACCGGTCGCGGCGACCATTGGAATGTCGCTTCTGTTTGGCCTCGGACACGCCCTGAATCCCGGCGCGACGTGGACAAGCGTTTTCGTAACGATGCTGGCTGGTCTGCTTCTCTCAGTAGCCTGGTTGCGGACACACGGACTGTGGCTCTCGTGGGGGTTGCACTTTGCCTGGAATGCGAGCATTGGGATATTGTTTGGCCTTCCTATCAGCGGGATCAATGACTTCGCTAGCGTAGTACAGACGCGGACGTTTGGCCCTCTCTGGCTTACCGGTGGCAACTACGGACCCGAGGGCGCGGGATTTACCGCGATTGTCCTACTGGTCGGAGTTGTGGTTTTGGTGCGCATCACACGCGACTACGCATGGAATTACACGCACAAACCGATTGTCGCGCGTGGATATGCGCTGGAGGTTCCGCCGCCGCCGGCTCATGTGGCGATGGAACAACAGTCCGCGCCACCACCGGCAAGTTCGTTGATCCAGATTATGCCGGTAACGTCTCAGACACGCTCGGCTGGGGATGAACCGAAGCTTTAGCCCAGAACTGATAAATCTCCACTGTTTTCATTCCGGGACACTTTTGCCGATTTCAAGTGGTCTGGTCGAAATTTCGTAAAGCAGCTCTTGTCAAAAGGGGAAGAGAAGGCGCAAGCTGTTGTTATCTGAGGTGCTTCAATGGCACTCTTTCAACACAGATCGGCCCTCCTCGTAGGTCTCCTGGCATTGTCGTTGAAGACGGCTCATAGTCAAGTCTTTGTCGTCGGTGAGGGTACTGCTACTGCCGACATCTCCACAGATTTTTCTCCCACGCATGTCTCACTACCGGATACCGTGATGACTGAGCGTGGGCGCCGGGAATTGGTTAGAAATCTTGAGGCTGAACAGGGATTTGCTCACCGTGCGCTGCCCGTGAGCGCGGCCGTGACGCTTCGCGCGAATGGACCGATCAGCCCTGGTGGTGCGGACTACAGGAAGCTAATCTACCAGAAGGGTGAGGCTGCGGCGCTGGGCGACCGCGTCATTATTACGTCTTTGGAGATCAAACCCGATCGGATCGTGCTCGATCTTAATGGCGGGCCGTATGCGAAACACCGTTTCTTAAGCCATGTGCAGATCAATGACGCGCCTGTAACGCAGACGAACGGACAGGCGGCTACCGGCTCGCGAATCACGCTGATCTTCGAAGGACATGTTCCGGAGATTTCTGCGCCTGAGGTAAAAGCGCTGTTGGAACCTGTGATCGATTTTGGAGTGAAGACTTCCGAACAGGCTTATGCGGATACATTGCCGTCTGCGTTGAAAGAAGCAATCGCTGCTCATGAAGTGTTGGTGGGAATGAATCATAGGATGGTGCTGGCGGCGCTGGGCGCGCCCGAAAACAAAGTGCGTGAACAGCCCAGTGGAGATGCGAACGGCAGCCGGTATGAAGAGTGGATCTATGGGCATGTTCCACAGACGATTAGATTTGTGCGGTTTGTAGGGGATCGCGTGACTATTGTGGAGGTAGCGGCTTTGGGTAAGCCGGTAGAGATTCACGACAAAGACGAGATGGGTGGATACAACTCCACGGAAACACGCGAAGTTGCTATGGGAGATAAGGCTACCGATGGTGCGGGGAAGACCAGCTCGCCGCCAACGCTGCTTAAGCCCGGCGAGGCTGCGTCGACTGGCAGTTCGAACAATAAAGTGCAGTTTCCTGACGACAACAAGGGTGGGTCGTCACAGCCGGCTTCTACCAGTCAGCCGCCTTCGAATAATCTTGCATTAGCGCAGCCTCCACTCTAGAGCCTCCGTCGTGTAGACTTGTAGGAGAGCTTTAATCGCAGTTCTTCTCCTCCGATTCCCGCCGTGGTTCGTCCCGGACAATCTTTACGAGAAGTACCGGATGATGAGGTTTTGCTTGCCCGCCAGGGAGGAGCCAATCGAAACATTCGACGCGTGAGCCGAGATATTCGTAACGTTCGTATTAGGGAGAGCATGCATTATGGCGAAGATTGCCAAGACCGGCGACCGTAAGAAGGTCATGGATACTAACAAGAGCACGGATTGCCCGAAGTGCTCCAAACCAACTCGCATCGTGAAGCGCGTGAAGGACCGTGAACGCGGTACTCCTGGTGGAGTGTATATCTCCTGCTCGGCGTGCGACTTTTTCGAGAAACTCTAAGCAAGCTATTCATAAAAACTGTAACAACAAAGAGCCCCCGCGTGGGCTCTTTGTTGTTTCTGGCCCTGTCTTTTGTGTGACTTGAGGCAGGTCAAAATTTGCGTCGATCTGTGCACCAAAGTTGTACTCAGAATTTACCTGCCAGCACTTGACGATCGCTGGTTGAGACGGGCAGACTCGACGCTGGAAAGTAGGAACCCCGTTTTATGATGACCAGCTCGCCTGCACTTACCTCCTCTGCCTTTACACCTCTCCCACATTTCAATCGCCCAACATTCCTGATGTGTCCGCCTGAGTTTTATGATGTGAATTACGTCATAAACCCGTGGATGGCGGGGAATTTGCACCAGCCTTCGCGCGATACCGCGTTTATGCAGTGGAAGAACCTGTACCGGCAATTGCAGCGGGTGGCGGATGTTCGGCTTTTGCATGCGCGGGAAGGGTCGCCAGATATGGTGTTTGTGGCGCATGCGGCGGTGGTGCAGCATGGGGTTGCGGCCGTTTCAAGCTTCACTCATCCACAGCGGCAAACGGAAGAGCCGCATCTGCGGAAGTGGTTGCAAGACGCGGGATTTTTGCTGTGGGATACGCCGCGGGAGACTTGCTTTGAAGGGGAAGGCGATGCGCTGTTCGACGCCAATGGCGGCCATCTATGGGCTGCGCATGGGGTTAGGACGTGCCGACATAGTCACAAGCATGTGGCCGATGCCTGGCATACGCGGGTGACTTCGCTGCATCTAGTGGATCCGCGATTTTATCACCTGGATTTGTGTTTTGCTCCGTTGGCTGAGGGGTATTTGCTGTACTTTCCGGGTGCGTTTGATGCTGGTTCGCTCGAAAAGATCGGGGCTGGGTATGAGGCGGATAAGAGGATTGCTGTCAGCGAGTTAGAGGCTACACAGTTTGGCTGCAATGTAATCAATGTTGGGCGAGATATTTTGATGGGAGCGGTTGAGACGGATCTGGCTAAACGGTTGATGGAGCGTGGTTTCGATGTCACGGAGATGCCTCTGAGCGAGTTTCAAAGGGGCGGCGGGTCTGCGAAGTCGCTGGCGCTGCGGTTGAGTGATTCAACGCTCGCTTTGGGGGCTGTTGGACTGAAGTCGGTTACTTAAATTTTGGTTTTGACCACAGAATTTTTTCCCGGCTGGTGAAAGAGCATTTTTGCTGGGGGTTTTGCAGAAAAACGAGTTTCTGGTGTGGTGTTTCTGTGGTGAGATCGTGGTGATTTGCGTGGCTAACGTGGTGTTTTAGCTGCGTCTAATTTGGCGGTCAAAAATACGCCAACTTTTTCAACTATTTTTTATGAGAGCTTCGGCCTGGGCTATCTCGTCGAGAATGGCATCGGCGGCGGCGCCTGGGTCTTTGGCCTGGGTGATGGGGCGGCCTACAACGAGCAGGGAGGCTCCGCTGGCTATGGCCTGGGCGGGGGTGGCGACGCGCTTTTGATCCCCTATGGCGGTGCCTGCAGGTCGGATTCCGGGGATTACCAGGAGGGTGTCAGGACCGGTGGCGGCGCGGACCGAGGCGACCTCTTCGGCGGAGCAGACGAAACCGTCGATGCCGGATTGTCTGGCCAGCTTTGCGAGGCGGAGTACCTGGTCGGCGGGGGAGGCAGTGATGCCGGTGCCTATAAGTTGGGCGGTGTCCATGCTGGTGAGGACGGTGACGGCGAGGAGGCGTGGGGAGCCGGGAGCCTTGGCGGCTTCGGCGGCCGCGGTCATCATGTCGGCACCTCCGCTGGCGTGGATCGTCAGGAGGGAGGCTCCGGTTTGGGTGACGGAGCGGACTGCACCGGCAACGGTGTTGGGGATGTCGTGGAGTTTCAGGTCGAGGAAGACGTCGAAGCCGCGGTCTCTTAGTTGGCGGATGATGTCGTTGCCGGCTGCGTAGTAGAGCTCCATGCCGACTTTGAACCATTGGCAGGTTTGGCCGAGGGAGTCGACTAGTTTCATTGCTTCATAGGCGTCGGGGAAGTCGAGGGCCACCGCGAGGCGATTCTTTGGATCGGACATGAAGATAGTTTAACTTTTTGCCGTTTGATAAGTGGATAAAAGTTAAACGCTGTACGGTTTGTTCGGCGTCGAGTGCGAGATTCACTGATGCGACGATGCGGTGGTTGCGTTCTCGGCCAGCTTTGGAAGATTCACCTCCAGCATGTCATCGCGGACTTCCAATGCTGTTATCTTTTCGACTCCTGCCGGGTCGGCCTTGTAAGCTACGAGCGCTGGCAGACCCTCCAGATGAAAGCAGGTAGTGTAATGATCCTCACCGACCCACAGAGTGTCGGAGAATCCGCTTTCATGTGGCCCTGAGGCCACCAGTTTCAGGGGCGTTGCGCTGGATGATGTGGGCTGCAAAGTCAGGCTTAGGCCTGTCTTGTCGCACGAAGAACTTACGATGGTGCCGCGTACCACTGTCGAGTCTGCGTGGAGCGCTAGTGTGAGTGAAGGTCCTTCTCCACGGGCGTCCGGCGGAATCATATTCCAAAGGTCGACTGCTTCATCGTGATCTGAGCCGTACCAGCGCGTAGCAACCATCCGGGCGTATCCTTCGGCGACCTTCGGCTGATGACCTTGCAACAGAATGTAGCCGGTCAGTAGGTGATAGCCTGCCCGCCATGGCTCAAGCTTCTCGGCTGCCACGGCACTTTGATACGCCGCCTTCACCTCGCCGAGCCGCCAGTCGATAAGAGCTATTTCCACCAACACTGGTGCGAACTTTGGGGCCTTCTCATGGATTGCTTCGAGAGAGGTCCGGGTCTGTACCAGTTGTAGTGCATTTTGCTTTTTGAGCGGAGTTCCAGACATCAGCAGAGCGAAGGCGGCCCGGTAACTTGACGGATCAGCGGAGACAGCCTTCTGCCATTCTGCTTTTGCTTCTTCATCTTTTCCCTCGCGCCATGCGAGAAATCCGAGTTCCTCGTGAGGCCCGGCCAAGGCAGGGTCGGCCGACTCTGCCGCTTGCAGTAGTGTTTTGCCTGCGGCTCGATCGTGCGCCCCGATGTCGAATGAGCCCAGTTCGTAGTTCGCTTCGGCGGCGGTGAGAATTTTTGCTGTAAACGATTTCGCATCGAGACCCTGGACGGGCGGAAACACGCCGGCGTTCATTGCGAATCTGGAAAGGTAATAGGAAAACTGCTGCTCAAAGGCTTTTGAATCGCCAAAGATCTGCTGAAAGGCCTGCACCTGTGGTGTGCCTGACTCCATCAGGTCAATGAATTTGTTGAGCTTCGCTCCTCCTCCCATATCTGGCCCAAAGGTCATGTAGTGCACCATGGCCCAGGCTTCACCGTAAAAAAGGTCTTCGCGGCGTGGGTCGTTGAAGAAGGTTCCGGAGTTTGTCGTCATCATCTCTGAAATTGGCATGGGCGATTCATTCTGCAGGTGCCTCAACCGGATAGACGGCGCACCGACGAAGATCCGGTCGCCCTGAAAACGCGTGTAGGCGTAGAACTCTGCCATGCCCTCATCGAGCCAAGTGGGGAGCCAATGGATGTTGGCGTGAAGGATGCTGTGCGCGTATTCGTGGAAGACTACGGTCTGATTGAGGTCGCCGAAGGAGTCGAGCCTCACCAGCGCATACTGCCGCTCCCAGCCTCGGAAGAATTGACCAGCGACTTTGTCGCGCTGCTTCCAGAATATCGGCGCTAGAGCGTGGAGGCCCGGCTCACGTACGGCGACAACGAGCAGGGGAGACCCGGTCTCGAGCGCGGCGTTCTGAAAGCGCATCGCAAAGACGTAGCGCATCTGTTCGAATTCCTTGGCAACATCTCTGCCGTCCCGCTCTGAGCCGTCGGTCACTACGCGGAAGTGCGGGCTCTTAACCTCGCGCCAGGTCTGAGCCAAACTTTTCGATGTGTGCAGTAACACCAGGCAGGTAATAAAGCACGTCAAGATCTGACGGCGGAAGATAAGTGGTTCAGGCATGAAAGCCATTTTCGGGACGGTCTGGTTATCCGTCAAGGAATAACTTCGCTCCACATTTAGAGCAGAGCTTTCCTTGGGCGGGAAAAGTGAGGCGTTGGTTTTTTGTTTTGGAGGCGATTTTGGAGATAATAGAGTTCTATGTCGAAACGTGAATTTCAAACTGAAGTTAGTCAGCTGCTGCAACTGATCATCCACTCGCTTTACTCTCACCCTGAGATTTTTCTTCGTGAACTGGTGTCGAACTCGTCCGATGCGCTGGATAAGTTGCGTCATTTGACGCTGACCGATGACGCGTATAAATCGCTGCCGTTCAACCCGCGCATTGATCTTGAGCTCGACGAGGAGAAGAAGACTCTGACGATCAGCGATACGGGGATCGGGATGAATGAGGAGGATCTGACTTCGAACCTGGGCACGATTGCGCGGTCGGGGACGAAGAACTTTTTGTCTCAGCTCTCCGGCGATGCGAAGAAGGATTCGAATCTGATCGGCCAGTTTGGGGTTGGGTTTTATAGCGTGTTTATGGTCGCGGACAAGGTTGAAGTGGTCTCGCGCAAGGCGGGAGAAGAGAAGGCCTGGCGCTGGGTGAGCGACGGTAAGTCGGGGTTTGATATTGAACCGGCAGAGCGGGACGTTGCGGGCACTACGGTGGTGATTCACTTCAACGAGGAAGGGAAGCAGTACGCGAATAGCTGGCGGCTGCAGGAGATTGTTAAGAAGTACTCCAACCACATCGCATTTCCGATCTTTCTGACTTACGACAAGAGTGAGTGGAATGAGGCGGAGAAGAAATCGAACAAGGTTCGTACAACGGAGCAGGTGAATGCTGCGAGTGCGTTGTGGCGTCGTCCGAAGAGTGAGTTGACGGATGAGGATTACAAGGAGCTTTACAAGTCGGTTTCAGGGGGATGGGATGATCCTCTGTTCTGGTTCCATACGAAGGCTGAGGGGAGCCTGGAGTACACGACGCTGTTTTACATTCCGGCGAAGGCTCCGCTGGATCTTTATCACGCGGAGTATAAGGTCGGCGTGAAGCTGTATGTGAAGCGCGTCTTCATCATGGATGATGCGAAGGAGCTGCTGCCGCAGTATCTGCGGTTTGTGCGTGGGATCATCGACAGCGAAGATCTTCCGCTGAATGTGAGCCGTGAGATTCTGCAGCAGAATAAGGTGCTGACGAGTATTCGCACGGCTAGTGTGAAGAAGATTCTGTCTGAGTTGAAGAATGTTGCTACGAATCAGCCGGAGAAGTACCTGGAGTTTATTGCGGAATATAACCGTCCCTTGAAGGAAGGGATCTACGGCGATTTTGCGAATCGCGAGGCGTTGTTGGACCTGGTGCGGTTCAAGTCGACGAAGGTGGGGGGGCTGACGAGTCTTGCTGACGTGAAGTCGCGGATGAAGGAAGACCAGAAGAGCATCTACTACATCACGGGCGGAGCGGAGACGCTGCTGCGGACTTCGCCTTTGCTTGAGATTTATAAGAAGAAGGATGTTGAGGTTTTGATTCTCGATGATGACTTCGATGAGGTCATCTTTTCCGGCGTCGAAAAGTATGGAGAGATCGATCTGAAGGCTGTGAATAAATCTTCGACGAGTGAGGATTTGAAGAGCGAGGAAGAGCCTGGTAAAGCGGAGGATTTGAAGCCTCTGCTGGAGATGTTGAAGAAGACGCTGGGCGATCGCGTGAAGGACGTGCGAGCGTCGGTGCGGCTTGCGGATAGCCCTTCGTGCATCGTCTCTGATGAAGAGGAGCCATCGTTGAAGATGCAGCAGATGATGAGGGCGATGGGGCAGAAGGATATTCCTGCGCTGAAGCCTACGCTTGAGATTAATCCGGATCACGAGATTGTGAAGAAGCTGCTTGCGCGGTCAGATGATTCGGTGGCTCAGGATGCGGCTTGGTTGCTTTTTGATCAGGCTCTGCTGATGGAGGGAGTTGCAATTCCTGATCCTGCGGCGTTTGTGCAGCGGCTGAATCGCGTGTTGAATCTTTCTGTTTAGGCTCGGGTGGCGGTTGTTTGTATATGCAACCGCCACTGTTACCTATATTGAGTTCTGAAGTGCTCTTAGCTGTTTGCCTGCTTGAGAGATTGTGCAAGTCTGCTAATTTCGGTGGCGTCTACGTCGCCGATGACGACGAATCGCAGGCCGTTAGACTGCCAGGTTTCGACGGTGAAGGCGTTGTGAGCGCCGGCTTCGGTGGAAACAGGGAAGGGCAGGGCCTGGCCGGGTGAGGCCTGGAAGATCAGAACAGATATCTTGTGTTGACGCATGGCGACGATCAGCTGTGCGCCCGGCTGTTGATGCAGATAGACGACACGACCGCCCAGCAGCGTGAACTCGGTGCCGGTTAGCTCCGGCACGTTGAAGGAGAAGGGAATGCGGCCCTGGAACCAGGGCTTTACGGTGTGGCGGTCGGTCGAGATGACGTCGAGGGGATTGGTGCTGGCGAGGGCGTTGACGTGGAGGTCAGCGACCTCGCTGAACGCATCCTGGCGACGGGAGTGTTGTGTCCAGGTGAAAGCGAGGAGAAGCATGGCTGCAAGTGCGAGAGCCACCGGGATGAAGCGGAGCATGTTTGGACGTGGGCGGCGGGTTGGGGCGATCTGCTGTTGCAGCTTTTTCCTGAACTCGAGAGTGAGAGTGTGGTGGCCCCGAGCTGCCCGAAGGCTGCTCTTCAAGCTCGTTAGCTCGGCTATCTCGGAGGCGCACTGAGGGCAGGTCGCAATGTGCTCGCGCATTGCCGGTATCTGATCGGACGGCAGTTCGCCGTCCAGGTAAGAAGAGAGCGTGATCGGATTTTGGTCACAGGACATCGGCATCGATAGCCCTTTCCGGAGAACTTGTTCTCTGCGGTGGTTGCCGCAGTGCAGTGCGAGCACGCGAGAGGCGCGACATCACGGTTCCGATGGGCACGTCGAGGACCTGCGCGATCTCGCGGTATGAGAGCTCTTCGACTTCGCAGAGGAGGATGATCTCGCGATACGCGACGGGGAGCGCGGCGAGAGCCGCCAGGACGGTTTGGCGTCCCTCATGCTGGAGGAGGAGAAGCTCGGGTGTGACGGTGTGGGCGGTGACATCGTTGCCTTGTGCCTCCTCCTCTTCAATCGATGAGGTGTTTTGGGCGGCCAATCCGCTGCGCGAGGTGTGGAAGGTGTTTCGCAGAATGCGGTACATCCAGGCTCTCAGATTGGTGCCTTGTTGGAAGGAACGGAATCCCTTCAGTGCTTTTACGTAGGTCTCCTGCACCAGATCTTCGGCGTCTGTTCGGTTGCCGGTGAGCCAGTGTGCGAAGTTATAAAGCTGATCGAACAGCGGCATTGCAAGCTGCTCGAAGAACTCTGGATCCATCCTTCTCCTTCTTTGCGGCCTTGCGCAATATTCTATTTGCCCGAGGACGCTTTGAGGAAGCGGATGATGTCAGCGCGTTCGTCAAGTTTTGGGACGTGAAATTCCATATCGTTGTCGGGGATAAGAGAGTCCGGATCGGTGAGCCATTTGTCGAGCGTCGCATCGGTCCAGACGATCTTTGAGGATTTGAGGGCAGAGGAGTACTTGAAAGTGGGCGTACTTCCGGCTTTGGTGCCGTAAACGTTTCGCAGTCGTGGGCCTTCGCCGTCCTGATCGAGGGAGTGACAGCCTGCGCAGCGTTTTTCGAAGAGCACTTTGCCGGGGCCTGAGGCGTCGGCTGCGGTCGGTGATCCGCTGCTGGCCTCGGGGGTCAGAAGCAGGAGGAAGAGCGGAAACAGGAAGAGGAGATAGCCCACGATGGAGGGGAGGATGGTTCTCCGGCTTTTATGCGATGCGATTTGAGCGGTCATTTGGTTTGATCCTTATTTGCTGAAGAGTTTTCCTGAGCGTCGGCCGCCTGGCGCTTGAGGAGTTTGCGTTCGGATTTTGCCCAGTCGTAGAGGAGATCCTGTTCAGCGGATGAAAGCTTTGCGTGCGGGTGAAGGAGAAGATATTGCTTTACTGGCATCTCTCCACTGCGGGCTTCGGAGCCGATTTTGGAGAGAAGATCGATACGAGTCTCCCGGTCGTATCGTTGCCATTGAGAGAGATCGAGATGGGTGCGGCCGTTACGAACGTCGAGCTCGATGGCCCAGGAGACCGGTGCGAATCTACTGTATAGCGGCCAGGTGGTGTTGCTTGAGTGACAGTCTGCGCACTTGGTTTCGAGGACATGACGAACCTCGAAGGGAACGTCGGCTCCTTCGAGGATGGGGTGGTGGGGCGATGCGTCGGCGCGGACGTTGCCCCACGGATGAGCGAAGGAGAGCCCAACGCTGGTCGCGAGAATGGCGATTATTGCGAACATTTTTGTTGCAGGTGTCATAACGATGTCGCGTGTTGTGGTGCGACGGACGCGCCAGAGAGGGTCGCGTCGACAATCGCGAGTTGATGATGTTGTGCGGCGAAGTGGACATCGGTGAGTCCGAGGACGTCGCGGAGTTTTCCGGCAGGGACTTTCATAGGGCCCGGCGATGGCGCGGTTCCGGGAGCGGGCTGCGGGAAGGCGGTGGACATCGCAGTGTGAAAGGTTACGTTCCCTTCGACTTTTTGCATGATCTGATGGATGTGGCCGTTGAGTACGGTGACTGAGCCGAAGCGCTTCAGCATGGCGAAGGCCTGTTTGCTGTCTGAGGTGGCCCATCCCCAGTCGGGGTAGACGGTCCAGAGCGGAATGTGCGCGAAGATCACGATAGGAGCACTGCTTTTGAGGGTGAAGAGGTCCTGTCTCAGCCATTCCAGTTGTGGTTGTCCGAGTTTTCCCATGCCCTCGAGCTGGAGAACGTTGACGAGTGCTATGAAGTGAACGCCTTTGTGATCGAAGCTGTAATAGCCGCTGCCCTTGGTGTTCTTGCCATATCGTTCGAGGTACATCCTGCCGTCGTCGACTGAAGTGTCGTGTTCGCCGGGGACATAGAATATCTGGCGTTTGGTGCCGAGCATCTGGGCGAGAGTGTCGAACTCGGCGGGCTCCGAGGAGTGGGTGAGGTCGCCGGTGTGGATGAGAAAGTCGGGGGCTGTGGGAGCGGCGTCGATCTTATCGAGAGCGGCCTGGAACGTTCCGGCTACGTCTGGGTTTGCGGCTTTGTTGAAGCCGATGTGGCTGTCGCTGATCTGGATAAACGAGAAGTCTGCCGGTTTGACCAGGCGTTGGGCTTGACCGAAGACTTGTGAGACGGGGACGCCTCCGGCGAAGCTCCAGATTAAGCCGGTGCCAGCCCAGGCCATGCAGCGGAGAAAGCCACGGCGATCGATGCCGTCGGGGCTGATCGAATCCTGCTGGGAGTTGGAATGCGATTGAACTGGATCCGTGTGTGTTGATGTTTTGCTCATGTCAGATCCTGGGACACAGTGGTGTACACCTTGGGAACTGAGCGGAGCGATTTTTATTCCAATAAAAGCTGTCGAGTTGTGGGATTTGTTCTTTGTCTTCGATACCGGGCGTATGAAGGTTCGGAGCCAAGGCTAATGCTGCCTGTGGGCCTGCCGTGGAGTCTTATACTTGAAGTCCATCCCACGACCAACGCGGGATGTGGAGACCTTTCGGTACGTCGGCAGCGGAGTGGTGATAGTGGGACATGGTTGTTGTGGTGGCCCAGGCGAAGTAGTCGTGCAGCACCTGCCGCAAAGTATCATCGTTGGCTAGTCCCACATCGACGAGGGCCTGATCGAAACAGGCGATTGCGCGGCGGTCCATTTCATCGTGTTCTCCGTTCCCGCTGTGCATCCTTACGACGGTGGTTTCGTCACCGTAGGAATCGGAGTACGTTGTGGGGCCACCGAGAGCCTCCGCCCAGTAGGCGGCGAGTCGCTCGGTATGTTGCGGGTGAAAGCCGTGACTGAACGCGTGAGCGACAACCTCGTCGGCCATCACTCGCCGATGCCAGGCGTCGGCGAGGCGGTGGAGACCATCGTTACCACCTGCAGCCTCGTAGACAGTTTGCATTCTTCAATGATCGCAAGCGTCTCGCGTCTAATGCAAGATTTCTTTCGGCTCGTGGCCCAGTGTCTACGAATGCGTGTGGGCTCGGGTGGGCGGAGCAATGCGTTGAAGGGAAGAAAGGAACTGTTGAGGCAGGGCTGGAGTCTAATGAAGCAAAGGTTTACGAAGCTCGACAGCTTCCGGGAGTGTTCATGTCCGCTGCGTTTCGTATTGATCCCTCTCACACAGCCGTGCTCAGCATGGATTGTCAGGCGGGCATCGTCTCCATCTATACGACGGATGATCGGGCAGCATTTCTTGCGCGTGCTGCCGGCGTTCTGAACTTCGCTCGCGCCTCCCGCATTGCCGTCATCCACGTTAAAGTTGGCTTTCGTCCGGGTCTTCCGGAGGTCAGTTCGGAGAATCAGCTATTCGGAGCGATCAAGGCTTCTCCGCAACATCAGAAACTTTTTCAGGAACCGCTGGGCAAGATCGACCCTGCGCTTGGTCCTGTGGAAGACGAGATTGTTATCACCAAGCATCGTGTCAGCGCCTTCACCGGGACCGATCTCGCCATGATTCTCCGCGCCAACGATCTTGACACGCTGGTTTTGTTCGGCATCGCCACCAGTGGTGTTGTTCTCTCCACTCTTCTTGAGGCCAGCGACGCCGATTTCCGCATCGCCGTCATCAAGGATTGTTGCGCCGATGTTGATGCGGATCTGCACAGCGCGCTCATAGAAAAACTATTTCCGTCGCGGGCCACTGTCCTCTCAGCCGCTGACTTCCTAAAGCTCCAGCTTGTTGAGTAAGTTTTTTGCGCCGTCACCAATGGGTTCGACTTTTGCCAAATGATGCCTTTCTTCGACTCGTTGCTGCGCTGCAACGCATCGTATAGTCGGAGAGGAATCTTTGGGACGGCGATGAAGAAGAGGGCGACGAGTAAACGGGTGAGCCTGTCTGAGGAGCAGTTTTATGCGATCGCGCGAGTGCTGGGTGATGCGCGGAGGCTTGGGATAGTGCAGCAGGTTGCGGCTTCGGAGGGGATGGAGTGCAGTGCGTTGCATGTGCATGAAGAGCTCAGTCCGGCGACTGTGTCCCATCATATGAAGGAATTGAGCGAGGTGGGGCTGGTGGAGATTCGACGATCCGGGCGGGAGGCGTATCTGTTTTTGTGCCGATCGGTTTTTGATGCTTACGTGAGGCGTCTTGCGTCTCTTTAGTTTTTGATGAATCCGGGAATCTCTGGGGCTGGTCTCGCATCTATTCGATAGCTGTTGAATAGTTCGATAGATATCGAAATGAGGAATATGAGATGGGAAAGCTTACAGGTAAGGTAGCGGTCGTAACTGGAGCGTCGAAGGGAATTGGCGCGGCTATCGCGAAGGAGTTGGCGGCGCAGGGCGCCTCGGTTGTGGTGAATTACGCGTCGAGCAAAGATGGCGCAGATAAAGTAGTCGCTGAGATTACGAAGGCCGGGGGCAAGGCGATTGCTGTAGGCGGCAGCGTTGCGAAAGCTGCTGAGGTAGATAAGCTTTTTGCTGAGACGAAGAAAACCTACGGCAAGGTGGATATTTTGGTGAACAATGCGGGGGTGTATGAGTTTGCACCACTCGAGGGAATCACCGAAGAGTCGATCGACAAGATGCTGGGCGTCAACGTGAAGGGGCTGCTGCTCGCTACCAAGGCTGGCGTGGCGCTGTTTCCGGCAGAGGGTGGCAGTGTGATCAACATTGGATCGGTTGCGAGTGAGCAGACGCCTCCGATGTCCGCGGTGTACAGCGGCACCAAGGGTAACGTAGATGCGATCACGCGTGTGCTTGCGAAGGAGCTGGGCCCAAAGAAGATTCGCGTGAACGCGGTGAATCCGGGCCCTATTGTCACTGAAGGTTTCAAGTCGGCGGGCGTGGAGGGAAGCGACTTCGAGAAGCAGATGCTGCAGAGCACACCGCTCGGCCGGATCGGCCAGCCGGAGGATGTCTCCGGAGTGGTTGCGTTTCTAGCTTCCGATGATGCGCGCTGGGTGACCGGATCGCTGCTGCAAGCTGCGGGTGGAATGCGGTAACTCGATTTATTGAAGGCGCTCTCGACGGGTTGATTGGCCGGGAGCGCCTTTTGTGTTTTGCGGGCGGGTGGAGTGCGCTTCCTTTATGCTTGGGAGGCGACGATGCAGACAGTTTTGACGATTGCCGGGTTTGATCCGTCTTCGGGCGCTGGTGTGACGGCGGACCTGATGGTGTTTGCAGCGCATAGGCTGTTTGGTACGTCGTGTATTACGAGCCTGACGGTGCAGTCGACAGTGGGGGTGCAGGCGAGTACGCCGGTGGCGGCGGAGACGGTGCGGGCTACGCTCAACTGCCTGGAGAGCGATCTGCCGGCGGAGGGGATCAAGATTGGAATGTTGGCTACGGCGGGGAACGTGGCTGCGGTGGCGGAGTTTTTAGAAAGGCTGCGGGGACATGGGGTGCGGATTCCGGTGGTGCTCGATCCGGTGATGAGGTCGAGTTCGGGCAGGGAACTGCTGGATGCCGAGGGAGTGGGGGTGTTGCGGGAGAGGCTGCTGCCTCTGGTGGATTGGGTGACGCCCAATCTGGAGGAGTTGGGGATTCTGGCGGGGCGGATTGTGATGCAGCGAGGGGATATGCCGGAGGCAGCGCGGGATCTGCAGGCGATGGGGAAAGAATTGAATGTGGTGGCAACGGGGGGGCATCTGATGCCGCCGGACGATCTGTTGCTGCAGGCGGGCGGGGAGATGGACTGGATGCCGGGGGAGCAGATTGTGAGCCGCTCGACGCATGGGACCGGGTGTGCGTTTTCGAGTGCGCTGTTGAGTCGTCTCGTGTTTGGGGATGCACCGCTGGACGCGGCTACGATGGCGAAGCGATATGTGGCGGAGGCGATTCGGACGGCCGAGCCGAGGGGGAAGGGGCTGGGGCCTTTGAATCTTCTTTTCCCACTGCGCAACAGGTAACTGGGGCTGGGTCGCGTTGCGGCGTACTGAATTGGGAACGGCGGTGGTAGCTCGTCTTTCGGGTGGGTTGGTGGGATGAATCAACCAAGTTAAGTGCTGGATCTACATCGATTGGGTCATTGCGGCGTTCTGTTTGGGCTGTTTCGATAACCCAGAGGGTTCGTGTGTTTACACGCGTTGATGGGATATTCCGGATAATGCCTAGGTGGAGGTTCGCCGATAGGGATTAGGACGGAGGATTTTGGTTCATGTCCACAGTACCGTTTCCCGGGGTCTTTCGGCCCGAACTCGTAAACCGGAGCGCCTCGAGCGTTCCCACTCTTTCGCCGGGAAACCCCGCGCCGAAGAATGCCGACCTGACGATTCATCGGATCACAGGGACACACCATGGCCGTACGCTGCTGACGCTGGGACATGCGGCGGAGTATCTGGCGAACTCGCGGCGGTATTCGATTCAGGCGTTTGACAATAGATCGGACGATGAAGCGATACACATCCTGATGGGGCTGAGCCGCACGGTGTTTGAGGACTTTGCTCAACATCCGGCGTGGACTCGCCGCTTTTGGAATTGGGTTGTCGAGCGGGCGGTGCGGTTGTTGG